>JAYSPO010001584.1:0-2608 GCA_043722015.1 Candidatus Kuenenia sp.
TCGATCAATTGAGTCGAAACGACCCAACACGGCAGGTTGTTCTCGAGCCGCCATTTGATGTTGTTCTTGATTCGCGTCGGCTTTGAGAGTCCCAACATATCGAGCCGATGCGCGGGACACATGGCCGATGACAAATGGAAGACGGCTTCACTCGCCTCGTCGCCGCGCCCTTGTCTGATCAGCGAGTCTTTCACTGCGTTGTAGGCGTCGAACGCATGCTGTCGCAGATTCACGACGGCCAAGGCTTGCGCGTTGGCCAGCATCTCTTGAGCAAGCCGTTCCCAATTCCAACGCTCATCCTGTGGCCTGATGTCGTAATTCACGCGCTGCAATTGGCGAAACAGTTCGCCGGGGTCGGCAATCACTGGTTTCAATTCGTCTTCCCGAAATCCTTGCTTGAGGTTGCCTGACTTCCGAAACGCCGGTTGCGTCGCGGAGCAAAACAGGAAACTGACTCCGAAGTGCTGTTGCAACGTGCGCAACATGTCGAGCGTCGGTTCGAGCAAATGCGTCGGCAGCGTCTGCACTTCGTCAAAGATGACGACGCTCCGCGCGACATTGTGCAACTTGCGAGCACGTCCGGTCGTCGCCGCAAACAGTGTTTCGAGAAACTGCACCGAAGTTGTCACCACGATCGGAACGTCCCAATTCTCCATCGCTCGCTCAACATCAAGTACCTGCGGCGGATCGCTGGAATCTTCGCCAGCAGACGCCTGTTTGCGTGCAGCGACTTCGACGGAGCTGTGATGTTCCAAAACCTGATCCGCGCCCAAGACTGTTCGATAGATGCCGGCGTTCTGTTCGATGATCGATAGGTATGGGATGACAACGATCACTCGCCGCAAGTCCCAACGCTGTGCATGGGCCAAGGCAAACGCCATCGAGGAGAGAGTCTTCCCACCACCGGTCGGTACCGTCAGCGAATAGAACCCTTGTGGTTGCTGAGTGCCACTCGCAACGCACGTTTCAAAGACGTTGTTTCGCAGCCGAGTCAAAACGTCATCCGGCCGAGCCGCCGCGCGGCGTTGGCGTTCCTCGTCTAGAAGCTTCAACAAGCCAGTCGCATCCAGAGCTTTCGTCGTTCGTGTCCAGTCTCGACCGAACCGATGCTGCTGCTCGAATCGTTCTGAATCGAGCCGATCCGCATCAACCAGAATCGAGAACAGCATCCGCACGAAAACTTCAAACCGACGCTTGTCGGCTTCGTCCGTATCTTCGAATTCCAGCCGCGCAAACTCGTTCGTTGAATTGTCCGCACAGCCACGCAGCGAACGAAGGTGGCCAGCAAGCTCAATCGGGCTGTCCGCTAGTTCCAAAAGCTTCGGATACCGATCTCGCGCCAGATATTTCGAGCCAAAGATCATTTGCTTAAGTCCGTCGCTGTCGTGCAGTCCGGCATGATGACCTGCGATGGCGTACGCCACTGCCAACGCCTCCCACTCGCCCGCTGCCGCTGCTCCATACGCTGCGTGATCCGTCTCCGCCGTGCGTTTGCCGCGATCACCGGCGTCGAGGTACTTCTGAAATTCCGTCCGATACTTGCCGAGATCATGCAGCAGCCCAGCAAGTCGGGCATTGACAGAAAACGCCACTTCTTTCGGATGAGCGTCCCTCGCGAAACAATCTGCGAGTTCCGCGACGCCCACCAAATGTTGAGAAAGCGGCTGTGCTTCCTGCCGGTCTTCAGACCATCTCGCATGAAAAGAGGTCGAATTGTCGTGAATGTTATTCATTGTCATCCGCTATGGCTTACTGGTCGCCCCGTGTAGGCGATATTCGCGCCAGCAGATTTCAGCCAGACGATGGACTCGAAGATGCCTTTCACCGCCGCGAATGACGGCGCGGGGTAGCTGTCCGGGGCGTCGCCGGTGTCGGGTCGCGTCCACATGGCAGTCGGGCCAGATATCTCAAGTGAGACTTCATAGGTTTTCATGACTCGCTTTCCTGTCTCGCTTGACACATTCGACCCAACTCCTCCCCGAACCTGACATGAACTCGGATGCTCAAAACCGAAAGTCTATCAAACTTCGTGACACGTTAGGTCACCGGCATCGAAAGAAAGAGTCAAGATTAACTCTAATTCAACAGTCTCGCTCTCGACACCCAGCGCCGCCGCCAGCTTCGATGAACTTCACCTGCGTCTTGCCGCTCATCCACGATTTGGCGGAGTCCATGCTGATGACCGCTGAGACTTCATTACGGCGAAGGCTGAACCAGCGGCCGCTCCTCAACCACCGGCTACTGTCTTTCAAGCCTTCAGCTTGACGCGATCTATTCTGAATCCACATGCATTCTGCCTGACAAAAACATTGAAGCAGCTACCATCGGGCTGGTTGCCAAACGTTGCTACCATCGGGGCAAGCCCGAATGGCGTGCTGCTTTCCACCCTGGCTTGCCCAGGTGGAAGCGAATTTGGAAACCAGAAACTACCGCTTTAAGTCTTCCGGCAGTTCTTTCAGTCGTTCCAGTTCGAGAATCTCGTGAAAGAACCATGGGACACCGGACTTGCGACGAAACATTACGCATTTCGAAGGATACATCGTTCCGTCGCAGTCTTTCCATTCGCTGAATCGATAGATGTCGTCCCAAGGATTCGATTCATGACTAC
>JAYSPO010001585.1:0-1383 GCA_043722015.1 Candidatus Kuenenia sp.
CGAGTCGCCGCACTCCAAAGGTCGCTTGTTTAGAGACTAAAACGGAAGCTCAACCACTTCGCCGCTGCTCCGAGTTCCGATGGCTCGCCAAACGCCAAGGTCTACGTTCTCGCTGCAGAAATGGGCCGAGCCGTCGCCCATCATGACCTGCACGCCGCCGGTGTGGCGACTGCTGGCCGATACCTGCATCGCCATATTTGTCATCGTGCCCGGAAACCCCGTCCCTGCGCAGGAGACGGAATTCGGTGTCGCCACATGATTGTACTGAGTGCAACAGTTTTCACCCATCACCCAACTGTAACCCCATTTGCTTGTCAGGGGCGTCGCGGTCAATGGATTCAAGGCCTTACACGCCTGATACGTTGCATCCAGTGTTGTCTGATGCGTCATCACGAACAAGTCCGATTTTGGATCCGGTCGCCCCTGTCCTCGAATCCGTTCGCTGAAAAACGCGGTGTTACTTAACCCGTCAGTGATGTCTCTTGCACCGCAGCGGCTGAGGTAATAGAAGACGCCGGTCTGAACTTCTGCCGGCGCTGTGTCGCTTGCGACGCCTGGACTATCGCTGCGGTCACACAGCCAGCCACCCTGATTTGCGGCATAGTTGTTCTGTCCCTGCCATGGATCAGACACACCGAGATCCGACGGGCAGAAAAACCCGGGAATCACAGCGCGACTTGCGACGCTGTTGATTCCCGTCGGGCTGACATACGCTGGCATGAACGCGAGAACTCCGCCCATGCCTGGTGTTTCAGGCGGTGCACTGAAGTTGATGGACTGATACAGATTTGCCTGTTCAATTTGCGGCAACAACATCGCATGTTGTGACCAGCGCGCATACACCGGTGCCCCAGGATAGCTGGCACCTTTGCCAAACGGATAAACCTTGTGGGTGTCGTGATAATTGTGAATCGCCAGCGCCAGTTGCTTGAGATTATTCTTGCATTGTGTCCGGCGAGCTGCCTCGCGCGCCTGCTGAACTGCCGGCAGCAGCAAGGCAATCAAAATGGCGATGATTGCAATCACGACCAGGAGTTCAATCAGCGTGAATCCTTTGCGACGGTACATCTGAAAGATCCTCAAAAAAACAGAACGGAAAACAGAGAAAATGCAGAAATGAATATTCCGCAGAATATCAGTAATTGAATGCCGTTGCAGCCCGAATTCAGCATCCGGAAAGATTTCTGAACATACGTGACCTTGCGCGAGCGTGGTAGTAGAAAAGCAAATTACGGAGTCAATCTTGATTTCCAGAGCAAAAACTGTGGTTTTCCATGTGTCCGCATGAAAAGTAGTCGAGCATCCAGAGTGCCTGTCACCGGCATCTTTGATGTGTCCGCATGAAAAGTAGTCGAGCATCCAGAGTGCCTGTCACCGGCATCT
>JAYSPO010001586.1:0-4366 GCA_043722015.1 Candidatus Kuenenia sp.
CCGGGGTTGGAGGGCGATAGCCCGAAACCCCGGGGCTTCCTTCGCTCCGCTCAGTCCAGCCCCGGCCACCCAACCCGCAATCCTTGCTTTGACAAAGCAGTAGTCCCGGCTTTAGCCGGAAAATGGGTTGAATGTACGTGGTGGGCTGAATGAATCTCCGCCTAAAGGCGGGACTACGAACAACGTGGGACAGTCGAACTAAAGGACGATCGAAATGAATTTATCGTAGTTGAATTCGCAGAAATTCAGAATTCCAGAGCATCCAGATCCGCGATCAGTTGATCAATTTCGTCACGGACTTTCTGTTTGATGCCGATGGAGGTGCCGACCGCTTCGCGACCGTCCAGAATAAGTTCCCGATCGCGTTCTTTGACCGCCATGTCAATCGCGGATTCGCCGCTGTCGCCGCCAAACAGTTTTGACAGGTCAATTTTGAGTCCCCCGACTTCGCCCTGGGCTCCGGCAATTGCCGGTGTCTTATGCTGCGGGAAAATGATCGCGTTTTCCGGGCACACACGACTGCAGGCCGGGCAGCCTTTTTTACAGCTGTCCTGCTGCTCGACCAGAATTCGATCCAGTGCATCGACGCCGTAAACTCCGAACAGGCAGAAATCTATGCACTCCATACAGTTCGTGCAGCGACTGTAATCGATCACCGGATACCAGCGACGACCGGTATCTTCGGGCAGCACCGCTTTGTCTTCCAGCGTCGCATTGCCGCTGTCGAAGGCGCGGCGGGCTTCGAGCATACGCTCCGGCTGCAGATAGCGCTGCAGTTGTTCGGGTTTCGGAGTCCCTCCGATCCAGCTCATCAATTCCACGGTCTGAACGGTGTTCTCGCCCGCAATCCTGCGCACTTCACAGATGAAATCGTCAGCCTTTGCGGAACATCGCAGATCGATTGCGTAGACACGGCGGTTCGGAACATTGACACTGCCAATGCCGTTGCCGTTTTTCGAAGCAAGCTCATCTTCGTCTTCGTCGTCTTCCGCATCTTCTTCTGCCGACTTAAGCAGACTCAAACCCTCGTGGCCGCGCACGCCGGCGCGGTCCAGAGTCCAGCGGGCCGCACGATCGTAGAGCCAGCTCAGGACGATGAGGTTTCCGGGAACAGATCGCAGGAAGATCAGTCCCGTGTGATCGTGCGACATGTCATACAAATGCGGTACCAGCGACACATCGACGCCGGGTTCTGTGAGCAACATCGTGGCGATGTCTTCTTCCAATTGTCGGCGCACGGGATTGCGTCCCTGCCCCTGGCTGATCACGACGGTAACTTTACTGACTGCCATAACGACGACTGCATTCGAAAAAACGGCTTTGGAAAAGGGGTCAGGAACCAATAGTGCGAAGCACCCGCAGGGCCATTTGGCTATTGGTTCCTGACCCCTTTTCCAAAGCCCGCTACGGGATACGGATCATGATTCGTTGACCTGCCCTTTAATGGTTCTTTGTGCATCTTGCCAGGCAGCGTTCAAAAACTCAACGTATTCGGCCGCAGAAAGTAAATTCGCCGCAGGTTCGAATTCGTAGAGCCACCCGGAACCGTAATTCTGGGCGTTGATTCCTGAAGGATCGTTCAGTAGCTGCGGGTTAAAACTGATCACTTTCCCGGCACAAGGCGGAAACATCGACGACACGGCCTTCGCGCTCTCAATTTCTCCGATTTCCTGCTGATCGCGAACGACGGTTTCCGGATCAATCGACCATTCCAGAAAATAGACGTCCTGCAGAAGCCGAACCGAATACGCCGTGAAACCAACGCGATATCGCCCCGGGCCACACTCCTGCAACCACAAATGCCGCCGTGTATAATGCCGGTCATCGGGAATTACAGCCTTGTACAGGCCCATCATAAAACAGAGCGGTTCGGACATGCGTCAGCCTGAAGGCAGGTTTGGTGAACGGAATGGCATGGTTAACTCTACTCGTTAACGACGGGCGATTCCATCAAGGCATCAGCGCGGTCCATGAGCCGATGTGAAAAGCCTTACACCAATTCCGGTATGACTTTGCCGCCGTCCTCGACCAGATACTGCGGGCGGCCATTATTATCGGCGATCGTCGTGCGATCAACATTGATGCCCAGATGATGAAACAGCGTGGCATAGACTTCGCCAAAGGTGACAGGTCTGGCGATCGCCTCGCCGGCAATACGGTCTGTCGCGCCAATCACTTGTCCATGCCGCATTCCTCCGCCAGCCAGCAAGGCACAATTGACCTGTGGCCAGTGGTCGCGGCCCACGATGTTGCTGATCTTCGGAGTTCTGCCAAACTCGCCCCAGACGACCACGGCACAGTCGTCGGCCAGTCCTCGTTGATGCAGATCTTCGACAAGCGCGCTCACGCACTGGTCGAACACCGGAAAATCTTCCTGCTCGCGCACAAAGATCGAGTTGTTAGCGCGCCCCTCGGCATTGGTGCCGCCGTGCCAGTCCCATTTGCTGTAGTTCAGCGTGACGACGCGGACTCCCGCTTCGATCAGGCGGCGCGCCACAAGCAGGCTCTGCGGCACACGCGGTGCTCCATTGCCATCCATGAAAATGGTGGGATCGCCCTTGCCGTAGCGTTCGATGACTTTAGGGTCTTCTTTGGAAAGATCAAGTGCTTCCGCAAGCCTGGAGGAAGTCAGAAGTCCCATCGCCTGTTCGGTAAACGTGTCCATCCCCGTCATGGTCATCGTGGCATCAATATCGCGTCTCAGTTGATCGACACTTCGCAGCAGGGACTTTCGATCGGCCAGGCGGTCCAGCGAGACACCATTGAGAACCATATCGTCTTTGGTCGGACCCAGCGGGCGAAACGGAGCCTGGGCGGTACCAAGGAAGCCTGGCCCTGGCTCATTATACGGTCCATGTGTGCATGGATAGCACAGGCTGACATAGGGCGGGGCTGTTGGTGTGGCTGATCCGGCAACCCGGGAGACCATAGAACCAAACTGAGGCCATCCGCCGCTTGGTTTCGGCAGTTTTGGGTTACGGCCATTGAAAACCTGAACCGCGTCGTGATCTGCCTGATTGCCGACGAGCGAACGAATGACGGTCAGCTTGTCGGCCATGCCTGCGAGCTTCGGAAAAGCTTCGCAGATTTCCATGCCGGGCACGGTCGTGGCGATCGGCCGCCATGGACCGGCAATTTCCCTGGGAGCTTCAGGCTTCAGATCGAACATGTCCTGATGAGGTGGCCCTCCCACCAGATAGATCATGATGACAGACTTTGGTGAAGTCTTTCTGCCGGCTGCTGCTTCTGCCTTGAGAATCGACGGCAGCGTCCAGCCGCCCGCCGTCCCGATAGCCGCGAGCGTGCCAATGTTCAACAGACTGCGTCGGGAAAAACCGTCGCAGAACCGACCATTTCGATCTCGCTGCCCGCTGAGCTTCAACATGCGGTTTTACTCGCTGAGAGTCGTAAAGATGAACCTGTGAACGAACCAAGCCACTCTTTTCATCGCCCACGAATCCAAGTGGTAACACGGATCGCTGTGTGAATCCAGATCAGACTGTATAAAACGTTCCTTCAGCATGTAAGACATATGTGGCAAAATCAAAGTAGACGTCACTCTCCGAGTGACGCAGCCCGAAAACACTCGCGTTTTCTGGCTCGGCGTCATCACTCAGAGAGTGATGGCTACTTTTGTCACATCTGTCATGTAAACTAAACAACAAAACCGGGACGTGTCCCGGTTTTGTGAGCAGCTACTGATCATATTCCTGTGACGCAGACCCCGGTGTTCAGCGTTGCCAAACGCGGACAGTTTTGCCTTGGTATGACGCCTCGGCCACAAGTTGGCCGGAACCCATGCATGTCTGTCCGCATCCAACTCCGACAAAACATCCCATCGGAGCTGGTCGAACGTGGCCGCAGGTACCGCGGCTGGCCATCAGCCGGGCTTCTTCTTCTGCCCAGGCCTGCATCGAGTTCCCCTGTACGACTGACGAACCGCTTGTGCTGACCAGGCTGACTGTTTGCACTGGCTGTTGAGAACCACTT
Source organism: Candidatus Kuenenia sp. (assembly GCA_043722015.1). Taxonomy (GTDB): domain Bacteria; phylum Planctomycetota; class Planctomycetia; order Planctomycetales; family Planctomycetaceae; genus SXXK01. The sequence continues at coordinate 3,991 of JAYSPO010001586.1, forward strand.
TGACTGTTCTGTGTATAGACTGTCGGTGAATAGACAGCCTGTGTTGTGCCTGTTGTGTAACGCATAGGCGACGGAGACTGCCAGGAGCTTCTCTGATAACCCGATACACGTTGCCTGCCGCGTGCTTCAGTCACTCCGCTGGTCATGCCAATCAACAGAATCGCCAACATCCAAAACCGAATCATCCAAAACCCTCCATGAAACCAAAAAACGCCGCAGGACATTCCACGACGTCTCGGTAATTTTACCACGTCACCCACCAATTCAAGGGTCGATCCTTCAACAGTTCGGAATAACCCAATGATCCGAATGTTTCATGTTTTTACCAGATCAGCCTTGTTGTTGTGTCGAAATGAAACTAGCCCCTGTCAGGAAC
>JAYSPO010001587.1:0-3173 GCA_043722015.1 Candidatus Kuenenia sp.
CAGCCACTTGTGCCCGTTCTTCGGACCGCCCGCGGCCTCATTGAAGTAGGACATCCAATGAGGTGCAAACCACAACACCGCCGCCGCCTGCCACGTGAGACAGGCATACGAAAACCACTTCCAGAATTTACCAAGCGTCACAGTGCGTGCCGCAATAATAAACAGAAACGGATACGCTGGCAGCACGTACCGCATGTGGTGATTAAATCCCGTCTGTGACGATACCAGGGCAAAGATCAGTAACGGCGGCGTTACAATCGGTGACCACTCACGAATGCTCTCTCGAGTCCACCGCTTCCATATCCACAGCCCATTGAGAATGCTTGCACACAGCATCAACTGAAACCCGATCGGCTCCTTCACCAAAAAACCGACCAGATAGTAATACCACCAACCGCCGTGCTTCCATTCTCCCATCAAATAGGAACGGAACCCGGCGTCAAAGTCTTTTCTCTGAACATCCAGTCCTTCAATGAACGAGGCGGGAAGCGGAATTGGAAGTTTGCCAAGCGAAGTATCTTTAAACCGATTGCGTTCCCATGTCATCCCCGGAATCTCATTATGTGACAATGCCTGACTTGAAAAGGGAATCTCCCCGAGCGGTGTGAGGGTCTTCTCAAAACCATATGCCCCGTTGGTGGCAATGACGACTATGCACACCATCGAAGCGAGCGACCTGCATCTCTGCCACCAGTCCCATCGCAAAGTTGCACAATGGGCTTCGATTATGCACTGAACCATGACGAACGCAGGCAGGACGACGAGCCATGTCGACTTCGCCATCACTGCTGCAGAGAATGTTATACCTGACAAAACTGTCTCAAGAAGAGAAGGCGTTCGAAGCCATCTTCTGAACGACATGGCTGCCATGACTCCAAACGCAGCGGCTACGGTGTCGGGAGTCACCATACTGCCGTGCCCCAGAATTGTGGGAGAAAAAACGAACAAAGCCAGAGCAACGCATCCAGCATCGGACAGGCTCCTCGACCACCGATGAACTACCCATGCGCCAAGAAGCACAAATGGAATCAGCATCAACCGCGCCACCGCCCACATTGTCATTGCACGCGGCCCGTTTAATTCCACGAAACGTCTGCCCAATTTCCATTCCACACGGTCGGACACCTTGATGTCCTTGCCAGCGAGTGGAGACCAGTCAAGCTTCGGATTCATGGCCAAGACCGGAGTGCTGGCAACCATTCGTACAAGATGTGGGTTCACTGCGTATGGTTCAAACCTGTTCAAATGCCAATGAGCAATACCGGATGGCAGATGTCCAACTTCGTCAACTGCCGGGCTGTGTACCACTGCAGAATACGCGATGCAACCCACCAGAATGCCCATAAGCAGCAAACAAGGCTGCTGCTGCCTGGAGTTCAGCAGCCGCTTCGAGACATGGAGTCTGAGTTGTTCAAACCGGGATCGCGCCATGACACCCACACGACAAGAAAAGAGGAATTGTCATTTCGAAGCCGGCAGGAACACAACTGATCTCTCGATGGGCAGGGTGGTAGAACTGAATGCGAATCGGCGATGGCCGCTGGATTGGCTCCTGCAATTGAACGGAAAGGGTCCAGCGCCCATCCCGGCCCCTTTGCCAACTCGACGGCACTCCTGCTACTGCCACGGTGCTGGACACGACTTTTGCCCGCCAATCTTCATCAAAATCCATTTCGAGAATCCCTGAAATCTCGACCTCTGGTTTTGTAACGGTGAAGATGCGTTTCTCGAAGTGGATTTGGCTGAAATCCTGAGAGACCTGAATCTCGAATGTGTGATAAAGCGCCGCGCCTGCCAATTGAACACGCGCGCAAAGAACCTCACCAGACCGGATGGATGTCAGATTGTCGGTCGTAAGATTTAGACTGACGAATATCTTATCGCGTTGTTGAGTGATTTCGCAGACGCACCAGTCACGCCCGAGTACGACACTAGCGTTTGCATCCTCAGCCATCGCGGAGACTGGAATCTCGACTTCCTTCCGCAGGTTCTCACTCTTGCACACAACGGGCACCCGCACGAGCCGAATTCCATTGGCGGGATTCGGTACTGCGGCCGATTCGGCAACCAGCGTGCCTTCGAGCATCACGGACAACGGATTGTGCCCGGCGAACGACAGCACAACCTCCTTCCGTCGAAATCCTGTTCCCCAATATGCAGGCTTGATCTCCAACTCCACATCTTGTCGCGTCCCTGGGTCGATCAAAGCAGGCTGCGAGACGACGCTAACACAACCGCAAAGTGGTTTTACAGGTTCCAGCCATTGTGGAACCGGGCTCCGATTCTCGATCTGAAACGTGGCTTTTACAGCATTCGTCCAGTTGGCTCGGTCGGCAGACAACTTGATTACTGCGGGCGCGACAACGTCTCCCGGACTTGACCCTGGTTTCCCATCAGTTTCTGTCAGATATGCGACGACCAGGTCAGGCACCGTGAACGCTTGCCCGTCACGATTGCCGAGGACTTTTGCGCCATATGGCGCATCCAAAACCATCACCCCGCCTGTGGGCTTTCGAAACGCGCCAACGTAATGTCCGCCCGCCATTTGCTCTGGCGGAATCGCAATAATCGCGAAGACGCCCACAGGCAGATCTTCGCGCAGATCACTCCAGGACACACCTGAACGAACTTCGACATGGATCCGAAACGCCTTCAGAACATTCGTAATCTGATCAAGGCAAATTCCGGATGAGGTGGGACACAGGTGTTGACACAACTGCACCGGATCGCATTCTCTCTTGAACGCTGCGAGTGCCAGTTCCGTAACATGAAATCCACACTGCGAAACTCCCACTTCGACTCCACCTTCCCCTGAGTTCAATATCCAGCCTGCGGCAGTTGACCACTTCAATGCACTTTTGCGCTGCGATTTCACATCCCCGACAGATTCCTCTCCTGCTACCGCCGACGAAGATGTCAGCAACAAAATCGTGATCATTGCCATCGGTTTGCGGCGGTGCCGCCAGAGAAGATATACGCTGGATATCATCACCAACGACGTGAGTACAGCGATGACACCTCGAATACGAGAACGTTCAGGATTGTCCGGTTGCCGCTTCAATGCGGAAAAATCTCCCAGGTACGTCGCCGCGTATTCACGAATGGCTCGATCTTCATCAATCGGAATGTTCGAGGCGACGAAATTCAACTGCTGACGGTGATCGGCCACACGC
>JAYSPO010001588.1:0-5350 GCA_043722015.1 Candidatus Kuenenia sp.
GCTGGTTCGCAATTCATTTCGCATGCGACTGATGAGTTCGATCCGAGCCGGATCGCGCTCGGTGCGCACGACTCCCCAGTGTTTGCTGACCAAATCCGCCAGCTTCGCGTCCTTGAGGCTCAACATTTTCTGAGCCTGGTTGGCATTGATCGCCGAGGCTGCCAGCTTTCCGTCGCCCACCATCTTCAGCAACGCAGAGGCAGAATCAGTTCGGTCCGTGAGAGTTTCAATCGCGGCTGGCTGGACATCGGGCGGGAGCGCAGGAAGCCGCACCAACAGCGCCTCGGTCGCAGACGTCGAACGAATTCGGCCAATCGCCTGGATCGCTCGGCGACGAGACTCTGATTCGGTCGATTTGTCAAGCACGTCGATTGCCAGATTCAGTGCCCCGTCAGCTTCTGCTGTAATCAGCGCGTTGATGAATCGCAGGCGAGTCGAATCTTCTTTTGAATTTGTCGCCAAACCCTTCGCGCGGTCCATCGCATGCGGAATCCGCAGTGTTGCTCCAAGCTCGACGGACGGTTCCATGGTCGGCCGAACGGCCTTCTGGTTCATCGTGTTGATCAGCGTTCGTTCAAGCTGCGTGCGAATCTGCAGCAATGTGTCACCAGCCAGCTCTCCCGATCGAACTCGTTCGGTCAATAACTGCAGGCAACGGTTCGCAGCGTCTTCGGTGGATGCCGAGTTGACCAGCAACCTCACGAAACCGGCAACGGCACCCGTGTCAGGTTTGGACGTGGAAAGAATTCGGTCAGCGGCTCGCGGCAGAAGATCAAGTACAGATGCGGGAAGTGGTCTCGGTAGTCGTTCAATTTCCGCAACGAACTCGGCGGTCTGAGTCTCCAGCAGCGGATGAAGATTTTGCCACACAATTCGTGGCACCAGCGGATCATCGCCCGCCTGAGCCAGCACGGCCGCGAGCACTGGCATGACCGGGATGGCCGGATGTCGCCGCTTCACCGCAGCAATCGCAACCTGAACGCGCACCTGTGGCGCGGGGTCATTGCGGAGTTCGAAGATAATTTGAGCGATGGATTCCGGCAATTCGCGCAAGTCACCTGAGGATCGAACTGCCCACGCTCTGGCAACATCGTCGCCGTTATTCAGCAGCGTTGCGTACATCTCTGCAGTCAACCGTCCAGCGCCGGTGAGCGTTCCGATGCTGCCCTGGCCCAATACTTCGGGACCCGGCAGAGCAATGGCCAACTCAAGATTTTCAATCAGCTCCGTATGGTCGCCGGCTGTCAGCAATCGTTCCGTCAGCAATCGCTGAGCGATGTCCCGGTGATAACCGTTCCCTGATCCAAGTCGAGTCATGAGGTCGTCATCGCTCAGCGTCGCCATGTCCTCCGACTTCGCACGCGGCGTGTCCTTGTACCGCAGCCGATACAGTCGCCCCTTCAGACGGTCGATCCCGGCAGGATCTCGGTTCGCGTCCTGATAGCAGTGATAGCGGTCGTACCAGTCAAGAATGTACAGGCATCCATCCGGCCCGGTCTTCTGCACGACCGGCATGAACCAGGCATCGTTGGCCGAAAGAAAGTCGTCTTCGGGAGACGCCTTGTACGTGGATTCAAACCGTTCGATGCGATCGGCGTTAATGCAGCTGCCGTGGATATTGCCCATGTACAGCTTCTTGCGGTATTGCTCCGGATACGCATCGCTGTCGTACCAGTGAATTCCGCAATAGGCCGCCTTCTGGTGCTTGTGCCCGACGATGCTTTCAATCTTCCATGTGAACGGTGGATACGGGCCTCCCTGACGATGGTAGTAGCCGGTTTCCGTCAAATGCCACAAGTGATCAATCACACAGGCGCTGATAAAGGCGTCGCCTTCGTCATTGAACGCAATGCCCCATGGATTACTCGTGCCTTCACAGAACACCTGAAACTCGCGCGTCTTCGGATGAATGCGAAACATCGCACACGTGAAATGCCACGGTGATTGACCTTCCTGGAAATTCGGATTCTCTGGCCCGTATGTCACATGCGCCGGATTGAAAACTCCGTTCAGGCCATAAAGCCAGCCGTCCGGTCCCCATGTCAGCGAATTCGGCAATTCATGCGTGTCATCACGACCAAACCCGGTGACAACGACTTCCGAATGATCCGCTTTGCCGTCGCCATCTGTGTCCTGCACAAACAGGATGTCCGGTGAGTTCGCAATCCAGACGCCGCCATGTCCGACGGCAATCCCGCTGGGGATATTCAGGCCCTCCATGAACACCGAAAATTTATCCGCTTTGCCGTCGCCGTCAGTATCTTCCAGGATCTTGACGCGATCCTTCCCCGGCCCGGCTTCGCGTCGAGGATACTCGAACGATTCCGTAATCCAGAATCGACCGCGTTCATCGATCGTCATTGACACCGGATTCACGATGTCCGGTTCCGACGCAACGAGTTCAACACTGAAGCCCTCCGGCACGACCATCTTCGCGATGGCTTCCGCAGGACTCAAAGCTGGCCCAGGCGGTTTGTCCTGAGCGTGAGGAATGCGTTCTTCCTGAGCAAAACCGGAAACGCATGACGCAAAGATCAGGCACCATGACAGGCGGGAAAACATAAGTCGCATTGCGGAACGCTCCGGGGACGGGGACGTCTTTAACCGTGCGTATCGTGGCAGGAAGAATTCTTTGTGGCAAACGCGGAAGCGATGCAAAGTTTTTGAAAGACGCCGGAGTCAAGGCCGTAGCCTGCCTCCGGAGCGCCGATCGCAGGTAGGATGGACATTCATGTCCGTTTTTATCCAAAACACACCGTCAGAACGAACGGTGTTCCTTTTCACCATCCTTGCGTTAGTGGTACACTTTTTGGCTAGGGCTCGGACAAGAATGTCCAAGGTACATGAAACGCAGTTCTCAAAGCGTCTGAAATCTGGCACAATGATTCCATGCCTGACTACCCTCCACAACCCCTGCGGGACTCCGCCATCGCCGAACCACGTCCACAACTGGACTACCGGCGGATTGAAATCGTCGATCCGAAGATGGCAGAGATTTATCGAAGCAAGACCGTCACTCAGCGCATTCAGATGATGCTTGATGCCAATGCGACCATGCGTTTGCTGATTGCTGGCGCTTTGCGAACTCAGAATCCGGACTGAAGTGTGCAAGCCATCAACCAGGAAGTTGCAGGGAGGATGCTGAATGGCCATCACAATTCAGGCTGACGTACTGAGGTATGTGTGGAGTTCTTGATCGACTCCAGATTCCATATCTCGTTTGCGGATCATTCGCTTCGGGCTCATTTGGCGAGCCGCGAATGACGCTGGATATCGACATTGTTGTGCAACTCACAAGAGATTCGGTCGTTACACTCTGTGCCGAGTTTTCAGATCCTGAGTTCTATGTGAGTTTGGCCGCGGCCCAGGAAGCGCTGCATTGGTTGAATGACACTGCGTGCGTTGAAAGACCCTGGTCCTCGGGCAACTGTGCTCTGATGTGTGCCACTGGCTCTGCCAGTGTTCTCCCTCTGCATGAAACACCGGCAGAGCCAGTGGCACACAACCCATCGCTGCCAGAGCATTTGTTTGGCCATTACGCCAACTCGGGCATCGGCGTTGTCTTTTCCAGCAGATATTGCGGTCGACCGCCAAGGTCATGGAGCTTTGTGGCGTCCGGATCGATGCCTAGGTGACGGTACAGCGCCGCGAGAACTTCGCTGAAGTGGACCGGGCGATCGGCGATTTCAGCGCCGAGGCGATCGGTGGCTCCGATGACCTGACCGGTTCGAAAGCCGCCGCCTGCCAGCAAGCCGCCGCCAACCTGTGGCCAGTGGTCTCGCCCGGCGTCCGGATTGATGCGTGGCGTACGGCCGAATTCTCCCCACGCGATCACGGCGACGTCTTTGTCCATTCCGCGCAGATGCAGATCTTCGATCAGCGCGGACAGGCCCTGATCGAATTGCGGCAGATGAGTGTTCTTCATGCCGTTGAAATTGTCGCTGTGAAAATCCCAGCGACCAAAGTTGAGCGTCACAACACGGCAGCCCGCTTCAACCAGGCGTCGCGCCATCAGGAAATGTTCAAGGTTTCGCGGAGCACCATCTCCAAATCGATTGGCGTCACCTTTACCATAACGCTCAAGAACGGCTTTCGGTTCTTTCGAGATATCCAGCGCATCAACCAGCGCACTGCTCGTGAGGATGTTGAAAGCCTGCTGCGAAAGCGTGTCGAGACCTTCCAGTGTACCGCTGCTGTCCATGTCTCTGCGAAGTCGATCGACACTGGTCAGCAGCGCCTGTCGGTCGTTCAATCGATCGCTGCTGATACCCTGCAGCTTCATGTCCGCGCTGGCAGGTCCGGATGGTCGAAACGCCGCATTCGCGATACCCAGGAATCCCGGCAGGCCAGGTGAACCGTACGGTGGATGTCCGCAGTCCGGCGACAAACCCACAAACGGCGGCACAGCCTTGTTGGTTGCGCCGAGCATCTTTGATGCGGCTGATCCCATGGACGGCCAGCCACCGGGAGGCTGATTGCGTTTCGATCGTCCCGTGTAACAGATGAATGAATCATGATCACCATCGGGCGAACCGTACATGCTTCGCAACGCCACACATTTGTCCATGATGGCAGCCATGCGTGGCATGTGTTCGCAAATTTCAATTCCCGGCACGCTTGTCGGAATCGGCTGGAACTCACCACGAATCTCCGACGGTGCTTCCATCTTCAGGTCATACATGTCCTGATGCGCTGGCGCGCCGCACATGTAGATCATGATCACCGCTTTGTGCGATTTGCGGATACCGGCGATTTGTTCGGCGCGCAGCAGTTCTGGCAGAGTCAGCCCACCCAGCGTCAGGGCTCCCAGACGCAGCGTGTCGCGACGAGTAATTCCGTCACAGAGGGGGCTTCGGCCACGACCGAGAATAGAGAGCATCAGCAGGTCTCGCTGGCAAACAGAACAACAAGGCGGGAAGACGCAGGTTGCAGAGGTGGGATTGCCGGGACGGCGACGAACCTGCATGGAGGAAATTCTATCATAAGAATCGGTTCGTCGGAACCAGTTCCTGCGTAAAATATGTGTCTCCGCCATTTCTGCGGAAAAAGCAATTTGGGTAGGGGGTCTTGCGAAAACGTGAAGACGTAACGAGTGTGGTCGCATTTGATTGTGAAATTGGCGGCGAGATTGCGATCCCGACGAAATCCATGACCGCACTCAGGCGGTCTGTTGATCTGGTGATTCAAGTAGGGTGTGTGGAGCGTCAGCGGAACACACCAGTTTTCTTCCCCAAAATGGTGCGTTGCGCTCCTCAGCAAACGTTGAGAGCGTTGTTTTGCTGAGAAGAATTCAGACGACCACTCACCTGCCTTTCCGGCCCAAAGGGCCATCCGTTCCAATAGCCTGGCT
>JAYSPO010001589.1:0-1962 GCA_043722015.1 Candidatus Kuenenia sp.
AACGAGTGACGACAATGGCCGTGTCCTCGTGGGTGTCTCATTGAATTCAGTCAGGTTATGCTGTTCACAACCCAAACCCGAATCTGTTTCTATCGGACCCGTTGCACAATTAGACCAAGTTCAAATCTTGTGTCAGGAAGTTAGCATGAATCGTTCAAGTCTTGTGCTTTGTCTTATCTGTCTGGCCTTTTCGTCGGTCAGTGTTGCGACCGATTGGCCACAGTTCCGTGGGCCGAATGCCAGCGGCGTCACGAATGACGCGAATGCACCAACCAGTTGGAGCGCGAACGAAAACCTGCTGTGGCAGACGGACATTCCGGGCGCTGGCTGGTCCAGCCCGATCGTGATCGGCGACAAGCTTTTTGTCACGACGGCGGTCACCGACGGACCACAAAACTCGACGAGCGATTATCGCTGGGAGGTCCTGTGTCTGGACTCGAAAACTGGAAAAGTGCTGTGGACAAAAACGGCTCTTGCAGGCAAGCCGCGTTTGGAAACTCATCGCGACAACACCTATGCATCTGAGACGCCGGTCACTGATGGGAAGTATGTCGTCGCCTACTTTGGCATGATGGGAATGTTTTGCTACGACCTCGACGGAACACTGATCTGGAAAAAGGACCTGGGGCTACATCCGATGGCTCAGGATTGGGGAACGTCAAGTTCGCCAACGATTCTTGACGGGAAAGTCTTCGTTCAGATCGACAACGAAGAGGCCTCCTTTGTCGTCGCGATCGATATCAACACTGGCGATGAAGTCTGGCGACAAGCTCGCGATGAGCGGTCAAACTGGGGATCAGCGATCATCTGGGAAAACAGTCATCGCAGGGAACTCGTCACCGGCGGCGCGAAGGTAAGATCGTATGATCCCAACACAGGCAACTTGCTGTGGCAGGTCGATATTGGCAACGGCGGACTCAACGCGACCCCAACCGCCAGCGGCGATTTGCTGGTTGTGGGACGCAGCGGTCGTGGCGGCACCAGTTTTTATGCGATCAAAAGTGGTACTGATGAACAATTGGCGTCGGCACGTAGTGGTGATTCAGCGTCTTTGGTCGCATGGAACACGGGCGATTTTGGCCCGCACCGAGCATCGCCACTGATCGTTGACGGAATGATTTACCTGCTCGACGGACGAGGCGGTAAGGCGACGATTGTGGATTCAGCAACAGGCGTCCTGGTGACGCAGGGCCGTATTCCGGAAGCGGGCGAGTTTTGGGCGTCGCCATGGTCGAATCAAGGCAGGATCTACTGCCTCGACGCCAGTGGGCAGACGTTCGTTCTGCAGTCTGGTCGAACGCTCGATGTGGTCGCAAAGAATATTCTGCCCGCTGTTGATAAAGTTCGCTTTTGGTCAACGCCCGCTTTGGCTGACGGAACGCTTTTCATCCGATCGAACAAGACCCTCTACGCGATCGGCAGTAAGTAATCGTGATCGCTTTTGCCGTCTTTTTCAAAGACATCGGGTCGGCTGCTCACCATGCCGCTGCGGAGGAGCGCGGAGACAATAACTTCAAAGTCGTGCCATCTGCTCGGATTGCACGAGTCGGTGTGCGACCTGTCGCCGATGCGACACGGTGAAGAGACTCAGAGGTACCTGCACGGATTCAAAAATGAGGCCTATCGCGGGATGTCCAGGAAAACGGTTGGCTGCGATTGGACATCGCAGATCTGGTCAGAGACAATACGCTTGATCCGCGATGCGGACTCACACGAACGACCACTGGCAATAACAAAGGATTACGAAATGGGCGACAAAGGCGGCAAGAAGGATAAGGAAAAAAGTAAGAAGCAGAACGCGGACAAACAGGAACAGAAGTCGAAGGGGAAGCAGGCTAAACCCCAGTCGAAGTGAGCAGGACCCCGCTCGCGGGCTGTTGATTTATGTTTGTAGTACCGCCTTCAGGCGGCATCCTCGCTGAAATCGCCAACGAATTCCGGCTAAAGCCGGGACTACAAGCG
>JAYSPO010001590.1:0-6621 GCA_043722015.1 Candidatus Kuenenia sp.
GCCGCTGATCAGCGGCGGCCCCATTGAAGCGCAGCCTCGTCCTGAGCCAACAAGAGTTCGGTCGCTACAATCGAGCAGGCAGCGACGACGGTCACGTTATTGTGGTCGCGAATTTCGGTGGGGGAGCGATCGTCGTAGATTCTCGGGCAGCGAGGCTCCTGCCGAGCCGACGACAGATGCTGAAACGCACGGCTCCGCAGGAGCCTCGCTACCTCGAATTGCATCTGGCGGGACAGTTCTATTCCGGGAGTGATTCGAATGCCGCCTGAAGCGGGATCTGCAGACTTCGGCCGTGCATCCGGTCGTAGCGTGGGTAAATTCCTTCGAAAACTCCGCGCAGCGCGACGACGTCGCGTTCGCCGTGTTGATAGGTCAACACAACGTTCAGCTTTCCTTCGTAGCTGAATTCATCTTCATGAGGCTGGCGGCATTGACAGAGCGTTCCTTGTCCGGGCATGTGAGTGACGCCCAATCCTCCTGCGCGAGCCGCACGACCTCAACGACCGGTGCCTGGTACGCCTGCATGCGATCGTCCATGAGACGCACGAAGACACGAACGCCTCGAGACTGATTCAGGTCCGGCAGAATCAAGGGATTTTTTCTCGGCGGCAGATCATTCAACTTCAATTGTGCAATGGCCTTGCTGAGTTCCCGCTCGGTGTACTCTTCGAGCAATGTACGGCGGCCAGGGTTCTGGAAAACAAAGCCGTCGAACCAGTGCACGACCTGCCCTTTGGAGTCAAGAACTGCGAGATCCACATTGCTTTGCATGCCCGGTCGAGAGCCGCGGCCTGACACGTCACCGTACTTCGCGTGAATCACGATCAGAAACACGGGGCGGTGTTCTTTCTCTGCTCGCTGCAGGGCTTCGTCAAGCGAGCCGGCCCAATCAAGGCGATACATGCCCAACTCGTTCGCGGTGGGGCGCATGTCGGCAAATCGCGCGAGAAGCTGTTTTGCGGCCTCATCCTGCGCGAACGAGAGACTTGTTGTGGTCAGTAAAGAAACCAGACATAACGAAATTCGTAACATGTCAATCTCCATGCGTTGGGGTCTAAGAAAGGTTGGACCAGAAACGACACACGTGAATTCAATCCGCACTTAACCGCAGCTCGGCTGAAACGCCCCGCGATTGGCAGCGAAGCGCGGCCCGATGGGCACGCATTTAAACGAAGGAACTTCTGCACTGGTGCTTACATGGGGCAGGATCCTCATTATCACATTGTTAAGGAATACTCACTTCGGGCGCTGTAGGCAAATTCCCAACAGCGTTTCCGGCCCAACGGGCCGGCCATTTGGTGCGCACTTAAGATGAACTGCCGACCCGTTGGGCCTGAAAGATCGTTTCTGGGCGATTTTCCTGGCCCGCTGGGCCAGGCTATTGAAACTGCTGGCCCTTGGGCCGAAACACAACAACTCCGGATTTGGCCACACTTCGCGAAACTTTCGCGGCAGGACACCGCGACTGTGATTTGACTGGGTTACAGCCAAAGCCCACGCCAAGCGATCCTTCATCTGATGGTTGACCGGCGGCATCAAGCGGCCTGATCTTTGCTGTCTGCAGTTCCACTGCAGCGTTCAGGGATTCGGACGGTTCGTTCTGACCGCCACCGTAAAGACCTCCGTCTTCTCCCTTGTACTCGTCCGTAGCTGACATTTCATTGAGTGGCGTGAAGCCAACGCTGCTCTTTCCGACCGACGAATCAGACGACCCGTTTGGCCTGTCCGGCCCGTTGACTTTTCCGCCCAGACGGATCGACGCGATGGCCATTGCGTATCCATCGCGTTCCACATGGAGAGTTACCGTGGCACCCTTTTTGAGTTCTGCGGACTTGAGCCCATCGCTCAGATCCTCGCCGTCTTCATCCAGAATTTTCGCGTCGGCAGCAATCCTGACGGTCCGTTCCTGCCCATTGGCGAACACTTCTGCCACTCGTTTTTCGACATCAATCGATCGAATGATGGCACCCACCTCAAACCCTGGCGGTTGGCTGGCAACCGCCAGGACAATGGAGACGATTCCAATCAGGTGGCACAGCATGGCATCACTCCTTGTCAATTCGGATGGCGTATCGCTTTAAGTGGGGTGCGAATCGGTATGATCATACTATTCCGAGACATGCATCTACAAAGGTACCAGTAATTTCATAAAGAGCAATGTGCGACAGACACTGTCCGCGACGCACCCCACGGCTGGCGGTAACGGCTTAATAGCCGGTTGTCATGATGTCCAGAATCTTTGCCAGCAGCTCTTCTTCCCTGATCTCCCCTGTATGGCGGAACACGATTTTTCCGCCGGGGGCGATGAGGACTGTGTGCGGCTGCGGGCCTTCCCAGGCGGGGTCGAGGGCCTGAATCAGGGAGTCCATGCTGGGTTCGGTGTAGAGATAATTGTTTGACGTACGGCTTTCTTTTTCCAGCGAAGGTTTCAGACGCGCCGGGAGTGCAGCACGTTGTTTGTCGAGGAATGCAGCGACTTTTGCGCGGTCATCGGGAAGATCGGTGCTGAGCGTGATGAGTTCAAAATTTCGCAGGCCCATGCGGCGGGAGATGCGGACCAGTGCCGGAAATTCAACGATGCACGGCGCGCAACTGGTGGACCAGACGTTGACCAGTCGGTACTTGCTGGTGTCATTCTTCACCAACGCGGCGACGCCTTCGGAAGTGATATCGTCGAGAGTAACTTCGGCGTGTTCCCAGTTCTGGTTGTCCTTAATGACGTCGGGGATTTTCTCACGCCACTTGGTCGAACAGCCGAACGGTTTTGTTTCCGCCACGGCAACGGGCTTGCCTTCCAGCAATGCCAGAATCGCGTCTTTCGCATCGTGTCGTTTAACCGTCGAGGCGTCCGGGAACCGCGAGTCGTCCAGCCAGCCCTGATACTGCAAAGCGCGGTTCTCATCGAACACGAAGACGTGCGGTGTCGCGAGACAACCGTAAGACTTCGCAACGGTCTGCGTCGCACCGTCGTAGAGATACGGAAACGTAAACCCTTCATCTGTGGCGTACAGCTTCATGTGTTCGAAGCTGTCGTCGTATTTTGAATAGCCCAGCTCGTCGGGCCGAAGTCCGTCGCCGGAATTTGGATTGATCGCCACGATCGCGACACTCTTACCTGCCAGTTCCTTCAGCAGCGTGAGCAGGCGAGGATCCTGGGCGTGGCACACCGGGCAATGGTTCGAGGTGAAATAGACGATCAGTACCGTCGAGTCTTTAAAATCAGACAGGCTCCAGTCGCGATCATCAATGCCCGGCAGTTTGAAGTCGGGTGCCTGATCACCGATGGCCAACTTCTGAAATCCGGGCGGATTATCCGCCGCGAACCCCTGTGGCATGAAGGATATCAGGCAGCACAGCAAACGCGGAAGCGTCTTCATCATGGGATCCCTGAGAAAGGGCTACCGGTCGCGTGGCGCCCATCTGGAACGCAGGACTTCGTCAACGACCAGCGCCATAGTGAAGCGAAGCTCAGGGAAAATTGGAAGCGACTGCGAGTTTTGCCTTGTCGCATCGAAGCTCGGCCAGCTCAAGAATCAGTTCGTCGATCTGCGATTTGAGGCAATTAAAGGCCTCACTCGCACCATCCGGATCTTCGTCGCGTGCCAGACTCTCAACCGTCATCGCAGCATGCAGGGCGTTTTTCGCAGAAAATGTGCTGACGGCTCCCTTCAGCGAATGCGCGACGGGTTCGATTGCTGCGCAGTCCCTGGCTGCGATCGCCAACTCCATCTCACAGATCAGGTCATTGGAGTTGCGCATGAAAAGGTCAATCAGTTCATCGAGCAAATCGGTATCGCCGTTGATCGAATCCATCAACGCCTTTGTATCAATGCCTGGAGTATCTGATGCCTTGATGGTCTGTGTCAACCTGTACAAGCCGTTCACCCGGCGGCGCTTCGATCGTCCATGTTCGATCCATGCGTGGCAGGTGCGGATCAGCACGTCCCGTTCAACTGGTTTGGTGATGACATCGTCGCACCCGATCGAAAGACATTTTTCCCTGTCCTCCGTCAGCGCATGCGCCGTCAGAGCAACAATGGGACCCTGATATCGAATGGCTCTGAGGTGTTTCGTGGCACAGTAACCATCCAGCACAGGCATCTGCATGTCCATCAGGATCACGTCATAGCCGGGCAGTGTATTGCTGTATGCAGAATTGCCCGGTGATGAAGACGGCATCATGGCGGTGACGGCTTTTTCAACGGCGACCTGGCCGTTTTCCGCAACATCGACGTCGGCACCGGCGTTACGAAGAACGGATTCGAACAACCGCCTGTTCACCGGATTGTCTTCGGCCAGCAGAATTCTGCCCCGCAACGATTTCCTGATCTGCTGCAGTGCCGTGCAGCCTGACTCGCCTTGAGCAATGGAAAGAGATTCAAGCATTTCAACATTCTGCAGCGATCCGGTGGCAATGGTTACCCGGAAAGTGCTGCCGCCGCCGGGTTGACTCTTTGCCACGATTTCACCGTCAAGGATCCGAGCCATTCGCCGACAGATCGCCAGACCCAGGCCGGTGCCACCGAACCGCCGCGTCGTGGAAGGATCAGCCTGAGTAAACGGTTCGAAAAGCGACCTGCATTGCTCTTGTGTCATTCCGATGCCGGTATCCGAGACTTCGAATGCCAGCCGTTCGATGCCATCAGTTGATTCCGCAACCGACTGAACGGTGACACAGACATGGCCCTTTTCCGTAAACTTCACGGCATTCCCGACAAGGTTCATCAGGATCTGACGAACTCGGACCGGATCCGACGCGATTCGATTCGGAATGGGACCGACACACCGTGCATGCAGCTCCAGTCCTTTTGCCTGCGCCGCAGGTTGCAGTACAGAAAGCACTTCGTCAATGAGTCGTGCCGGCGACATTTCGATGCATTCAACGGTCATCTTGCCGGCCTCAATTTTCGACAGGTCCAGCACATCACTGATGATCGTCATCAAATGGCTGCCAGCGCTCTTGATTGCGGCAACATTGTCGGCCGTCGCGACGGCACTCAATCCCGGTTCGGAAAGCAAATCTGCATAACCCAGAATTGAAGTCAGGGGTGTCCGGATCTCATGACTCATATTGGCCAGAAATTCACTCTTCGAGCGATTGGCGGTGTCCGCCATCACGCGCGAGGCGACCAACTCCTGTTCGGTCTTTTTTCGATCGGAAATATCAGCCATTGTACCCAGCATGCGCAGCGGACGACCGTTCTCATCGCGTTGCATCAGTCTTCCGCGTGCCTGGACCCATCGCCACTCGCCATTCTTCTGTCGGATGCGGAACTCAGCTGCGTAGATCGGCGTCAACCCGTCCAGATGCTCCTGTGCGCTCGATCTGACGGCTGCCAGATCATGGGGATGAACGCGTGCTGTGAACTCATTGAAACTCTGATTCAGGTCTTCCAGCCGCTCACCGAGCAAATCGGCAAATCCTGCGTCCCAGATCTCTTTTCCCGTCTGGATATTCCAGTCCCATGTACCAATTTCGCCGCCAGCGAGGGCCAGGTCAAGGCGTTCACGTTCAAAACGCAGGCTCTCTTCTGTCCTGCGGGCATCGGTCACATTGGCTGCCACACCCACGAATCCCGTGATTTCTCCGTCTTCATTGCGCGTTGCCGTTACGACAAGGTGCACCGCAAGCTGCGATCCGTCTTTCCGGACATAAGTCCAGTCTGATTCGCTGTGGCCACCAAGGCGAGCGCTGTAGACGAAGGTTTCGAATCCCTGAACCGGGTATCCATACTCACGGGAGAGTTCCTGACTGCGGGCTTCAACTTCGGATCTCAGATGAATAATCTGCGGAGTCTGAAGTCCAACCATTTCCGCAGCAGTGTACCCGAGCAATCGTTCGGCACCGGAATTGAAGACGGTGATGATGCCTTCCAGATCGGTCGCAATGATCGACAACTGAGTGGATCCCTGGACGACCGCCTGCATTCTGGCACGTGTCAACATCGCTTCTTCACGAGCGTGTCGCTGTTCCGTTTCATCCGTGATTAAACCGTGCCACTGGATCGAGCCGCCTGCATGCCGACTGGGTATCGCGTTGCCATACAGCCATCGCACTTCACCATCCGGAAATCGAACACGATACTCATGTCTCCATGGAGTCAGATCGCGGGCGGAGGCCTGAATCGAGTCAACAACTCCGTGGTAGTCATCAGGGTGCAGCACCGAAAAGACGGCAGTGGCGTCGTTCTGTACGTCTGCAGGCGAAACGCGGTAGATCCGGCGAATGCCTTCGCTCGCGTAAGGAAAGCAGGAACTGCCGTCCGGTCGAAGCTCAAACTGGTAAACAACGCCGGGAACCTGTGTGGCAATCTCGTTCAGACGCGTGTGCATCTCCTGAAGCTGTAACTGACTCTGACTCAGTATCCGGTTCAGCCTGCGAAGCTCCAGTTGCGAAGTCACCTGCCGTGCAAGAGACTCCAGATCAGCCAGTTGCAGCGGCGTGATGTCGCGAGGAATTGTATCGATGACGCACAGGGTTCCCAGGGCATGGCCGTCTCCCATGCGCAGGGGTATGCCTGCGTAAAACCGAATATGCGGCGGTCCCAGCACCAGCGCATTGTCAAAGGTTCTCGGGTCTGTCGCCGCATCGGTCACGATCAGTGGCTCATGCCCCAGAAT
>JAYSPO010001591.1:0-1382 GCA_043722015.1 Candidatus Kuenenia sp.
CCTCCCACTCCAATCGAAGTCACCGAATAGACAAAGGTCTCACCGGCCACTGGACTCGTGATCGTCCATTTTGGCGGCGATGCTTCCTCTTCTTCCAACATCGAAGCGAATGCCACGGTCCCGGCGAGCATTGCCGCCAGAACCACAGTCGTTTGGAACATTGTCGATGTACGCATTACTTGTCCTCCAAAGAAAATTCGGAACCATCTCTCGAACCCTGTTGCCGCCATAAGACGCGATCAACAGACACACTCACAAACTGAACACTCCCATCGGCCATTAAGACCTGAACGCCATTTGGGTGGTAGCTGCGGGGCGTCCCAACGGAATAGCGCAACACATCGTCCAGTGGTTGACAACTATTTGAACCCGGCGGCAGGATGTGGGCATAGTTCAATTTTGGATACCCAGGCTCTAACCAGCCTTGGCCCATATAATTGTGCATTGGCCACTTGTCCGGACCTGAAGCGTCACAGTTTCGCACAAATCGTCGCCACTCGGACCGTGTGTCCGTCTTTCCACTCGGAATGACTTCAAATGGCTGATCCCGTTCGCCGCCACGGCACTCGCTGACGGCTGCCGTATTCGAGAGTCCATCGACGAAATCCCGCGTCCCAATTGGTATTTCATCAAAAAAGCCATTCCACTTGCCAAAGCCAGTGCCAGCATTGCCAACATAGTTGACACAGCTTGGCCGCCGTGATGGGTCCGTCGGACAACAGTACGCTTCGACAGACATCTCGCCTATGTCAGGATTCACTGGGTCGTGTATCCCTGCCTTTAAATCCAGCCTATCTCGGATCGCCGAAAGCTCTAAGTATGGCAGCAATGCCACATGCCAAGAAAACCTACGGTCGAATCTCGCCGGAAATGTCCCAAACGTCGCTTCATGGCCATGCAGGGCGAGACCAATTTGCTTCATGCGGGCGCGACACTGAAGTTGCGATGCTGTCATGCGGGATTGCTGGACTGCGGGTATCAGGATCGCGAGAAGTATTGCAATCACAACCAGCACTACCATGAGTTCAATCATGGTGAAGCCACGCCGGAGTGCCTGGGTAACGTGAGAACCGTACGAACGCATAGTCAGTCGTCCTGCTTTTATCTTTTCCGAATCCCACAGTCCTGCCCGGTGCCCTGCCCGGTGCCAAGCACCATTAAACGTCAATAACTGGCGTGCGATTTCGAATCATTCCACCACGCTGATTCGCTGCGAACATATCAGGCCATTCTGTGAATTGAGGATGAGCAGATCCCACTCACCCTTTCCGCGGGGAAGTTCGAATTCAGCGTCCTGCACGGGGAAATTCAGCCCGGCACTACTCCCGGTGATTTTTTTTCCGTTGACCGTCCGCACACACTTGATCAACCCCGCCGTTTCG
>JAYSPO010001592.1:0-21718 GCA_043722015.1 Candidatus Kuenenia sp.
ACGCGCATGATTACGCTCGACAGCGTCACGCGGATTGATGCAGCAAGTGATTTCTTCGGCGCGGAAAACGTCCCGCGGCGTGCGATTACGATGGGCGTCGGCACGATTCTGAATGCGCGCAGGATCATCATTCTGGCATTCGGCGAAAACAAATCCGTGATTATCGCCAAGACCGTTGAAGGGGAAGTCACGCCAGCCATCCCGGCGACGTTCCTGCAGCGACATCCGAATACGGACGTGCTGCTCGATGCCGCCGCGTCTGCGGCTCTGACACGCACGCGACTGCCGTGGCTGGTGAGCAACGTGCAATGGGAACCGTCCATCATTCGCCGTGCGGTGATCTGGCTGTCGGAGAAGATGAGCAAGTCGATTCTGAAACTTACGGATTCGGACTACAACGAAGAAGGACTGCAGGATCTGCTGGCCGAGTATGGTTCGGCCTACGAAATCAATCTGACCGTCTTTCGTCATCTGCAAAGCACGATCATAGGCTGGCCCGCCGGTAAACCAGCACACAAGAAAAGCCCCGGAGATCGACCGCAACCGTTTGATCATATCTTCCCGAAACGGATTCTCTGTTTTTCGCCGCACCCGGATGACGACGTGATCTCGATGGGAGGCACGTTAATTCGCCTCGCGGCTCAGGGGCATGACGTCCACATTGCATATCAGACGTCAGGCAACATTGCCGTCTTTGATGACGATGCCATCCGGTTCACGGAATTCGTGTCAGATTATTGTGCGGCGTTCGGTCTGTTGTCGGACCGAATCCGAAACCTGGAAGATCACGTTGAAGAGTATCTGAAAAAGAAACAAGCCGGACAGATCGACAGTAAAGAGATTCAGCAGATCAAGGGACTCATCCGTCGCGGAGAAGCGCGCGCCGGTGCCCGCTGCTGCGGCGTCCCCAATGAGAAGCTGCATTTTCTCGACATGCCATTTTATGAAACGGGCGGAGTGAAGAAGAGACCGCTCGGGCCGGGTGACATCAAGATTCTGGTGGACCTGATGCGCGAACTGCGGCCACACCAGATCTATGCAGCGGGCGACCTGTCCGACCCGCATGGGACTCACCGCACCTGTCTGAAAGCCATTATTCTGGCCTGTGATGAATGCCGCAACGACGAGTGGTACAAAGAAAGCGAAGTCTGGTTGTACCGAGGTGCATGGCAGGAGTGGCCCGTGCATCAGATTGAAATGGCAGTCCCGCTCAGTCCTCAGGAAGTCAAGCAAAAGCGCAACGCGATCTTCAAGCATGAATCTCAGAAAGATCGCGCTTTGTTTCCGGGTGCCGACATGCGGGAATTCTGGCAGCGCGCCGAATCCCGCAACGCCGACACCGCCCGCAAGTACGACCAACTCGGCCTTGCTGAATATGAAGCCATCGAAGGCTTCGTCCGCTGGGACGGTACGTGGGGGCTGAATGATTAGTGGTTCGTGCCACCGCCCGATTTTGCCAGCTCGTTCCGTCGAAACGAAGCCTTGATTGACCCACCGTAAACCAGAATTCTGCTTCCACAAGACCATTTGTTGACGGTTGGCCTGCGGTGAGCCGGGATGCGTCAGCACTCCCACACTACCAACGTGGAAGTGGTGTGAGTTTCATGTTACGATCTGCGCGGCCCAAGTGTAAGGCAGCACCGACAAACAGGGAGCCATTGATGATATCGGAAGACACGAAAAGTATTGCGGCTCGTACGAAGGCGATCTACGCCGAACGATTACAAGCGAAGCTGGAAACCGAAAACCAGAACAAGTTCGTGGCGATTGAACCGGAATCCGGCGACTATTTCGTGTCAGATTCGTTTGGACAAGCGGTGGCAGACGCTCGGTTGGTCTATCCAGATCGAATCTCGTTTGTCATTCGAGTCGGCCATCAGGCCGCCCTCCACATGGGATCGGTGACAAAGTGATTGGATATGTTGATGATGTTGGATACGTCGAGTAGTGTGGAAAGAATATCCGATCGCAGGTGATCGCAAATGAAGGACGACTTCCGCTCCTCGGAACGGAACTGCTCGTGGGATGTTTGCTCGTGATTGATTACCGGACGATGGAATTAACCGTCAACAGTTGACGCCGGTATATCTGGAGGAAACTACGGTTCCTGGATGTGAGCGCGTATCATTGTGCCTCGCCGCTCCGTGGCGAGAATTCCCGCCACTGTGTGTAGGGGCACATTGGGAGGCTTGAAAAATGAACCGGATAATTACCAATTGTTCCGTTGCTTTGTGGATCATGCTCACATGCCTGTGCATTGCGTCGCTCACATCAGTGACGTTGGCGGCCGAACAACCGCAACGCACACGGCGGGTGCTCTACAACTTTGACGGTGACTCGTGTCTATCGACGAAGGCGGGCAGCAAGGGGCCGGTGGTGGTGAATGCGGATGATGTGAAGCGGCTGATTGAAGAAGTGGCGTACAACGGCAGCCTCGTCGATACGGTCCTGGTTTGTATCAACGCTCAGGTGATGTACTACCCGACGCAGGTCGGCACCATGCGCGGCACATTGTCGACACCGGACGAGCAGACCAAATGGCCGCCGTCGGAGAAGCAGCGATTCGAAAACCTCAAGGCATTCTTCGACAGCGGTGTTGATCCGTATGCAATCATGCTGGCCGAAATCAGACGGCGCGGGCGCGAGGCCTTACTTACGTTTCGTATGAACGACGATCACGGCAACGACTTCCTGCGAACTCAGTTTCTGGCTGACCATCCGGACTGGCGCCTGGGAACTGAACAGTATAAAGGTAGTGGAGCAATGGACTTCGGACGCGATGAAGTCCGCGAATATACGTTCCGACTGATCGAGGAAGCCGTGCGACGTTATGACAGCGACGGTCTTGAACTCGACTTCAACCGCTTCCCGAAGTTTTTCAAAGACGGATCGATCGACGAGCGTGTCGGTAAGATGAATTCACTGGTCGAGCGAGTGCGCGGGATGCTGGATGAAGTCGGACTCGAACGTGGTCGTCGGCTGGTGCTCGCGGTGCGAGTGCCTTCGAACTACGGCCGCACCCCGCTGACTCCTGAAACTGCACGCGAACTCGGCTGCGATGTGCCGGCATGGGTGAAGTCCGGCTGGGTTGATTTCGTGACGGTCTCCGAATTTCTGTTTGAACGAGGTGACCTGCCGATCGACGCCTGGAAGCAGGCTGTGACCAGCGTTCCGGTTTACGGCGGCATTGAATGCACGCGCGGTGGCGGAGCAAAAAATCTCACGGCCGATGAGTATCGGGCCGCAGCGACTCACCTGATCAAGTCCGGTTCCGACGGTGTCTATCTCTTCAACTTCTTCACTTCTCGCGAAGGGGGAGCGAATGCCTACGAACCGCCTTTCGAAGTGCTGCGGGATCTGTCGATGATGTAAGGCAGAATCGCGCCGCTCAGATTTCAGCTGCGCGATGCAAATCTGCACTCATTTAAGCTTGGTGGCTGACGCGGGAGTTATCTATACTCCGGGCGGATATGGATGAAATATTTGTTGTCGCTGAAGTCGCAATACCACAATCAAATGGCATGAATTTCTCTCACCGGGACACACACTTTTTCTTTTTGATCGGAGGTTCCAATGCCCCTTCTTGATGCAGCCCTGGCATTCGCGATCACCATGCTGGCCGTGGCAACGGTCGTCACAAAGATTGTTGAGCTTCTTCCGAAGTTGTTCCTCAATCGTTCTGCAGAATTCGATCGTATGCTGCGAGATTTCGGGGATAACGAACTGAAAAAGATTGTCGAACGAGTTTCGGGCACGAGTCCCGGTGTTGCGAAAGCGGTGAGCGACAATGCCATTCAGACAATCAAGACGGAGGTGGATGGTACGCACCTTTCAAATTCCGATCTGATCGACGGGCTCAAGCAGACAGCACTCGGAAAACAGTTACTCGCAGCGCCCGACGCGTCAGAGATCTTTAATGAAATCTCACGTCGCTATGCCGCCGTCGAACAACAATTCTCAGAGATCTTTCGGAACGATGCGCGAAAAGTCGCGATGGGTGTTGCGCTTGTCCTGGCGATCGCCTTCAACATCGACAGTATTAACATTCTGGGATCATACATCAGCAATCCCAGCCTCAGTGCTGCGGTCGCGGCAAGGTCCGACAGCGCGATGGCCGATTACACTGCGAATGTCTCGCAACTCAAGGATGACATCAAGAACGACGAACTTCTGCAACAATTCGTGGAATCTCAGCAGGAACTGCAGAAAGAACTTGACCGTTTGAATTCGGGGGTCTTTCCTTTCGGCTGGTCGTACTTCCCATACGGTCCGAATCCTCCGAAGCCATGGAGTCGCACAGACCCGGGTTTCCAGACAGATCCATGGTGGAAGGCATGGCGGGTCTGGGGCGGGTGGGCGATCGGTGTTTGCTTCACGGCAGCATTGGCCGGGTTAGGAGCACCGTTCTGGTTCGACGTGGTCCGCAACATTACACAGTTGGTGCAAGCTGGATCAACATCCGCTCCTGCGCCCGCAGCGGCTGCACCCACTCCCGTTGCACCCACCGTAGTTGCACCCACGCCAGTTGCACCAACGACAAACGCGCCGCCCGCAGCAGGGGAGTAATCGCCGGTGTCGTTGCACGATCGCTGGTGTTTCACTGCACGGCTGGCCAGCCGTGTATCTCATTGATTGATTGGTCGACGCCTGCAATGTCTGCAGATAGAATGCCAGGGTTGCCGCACCATATCTCGCAAGGCCTCACTTGAAGAGTGAGAAGTGGAGTTCGCTATGAATCTTCTGGCCCGTCGTGATTTTCTCGCCTCTACGTTGTCAGGCAGTGTGGTGGCTTTGACTTCGTTCGCGCGTGGGGCGGAGGATGCAGCAGAGCCGATCATCGACATTCACCAGCACACCAACTATCGCCAGCGGACCAGTGCACAGTTGATCGCGCATCAGCAGGCGATGGGAGTCACGCAGACGATCCTGCTGCCGGCGGGAAGTCCGGTCAGTCGTGCGTCCACGGCCGAGGGTAAGCACAATGGCCTCGGTGGCGTCGGGGCTGGCGGCAATGAGACCGCTCTGACGATGGCCCGGCAGTATCCGCAAGAATTCTATTTCGGAGCGAACGAGGTAACCGATCTGCCGGACGCCCGTGCTGAGATTGCCAGATACCTCGATCTCGGCGCGGTGATTATCGGCGAGCAGAAGTTCGGCGTGGAATGTGACTCGGCCGAAAGTCAGATCCTCTACACCCTGGCCGCAGAATACGGCGTGCCGATCCTCATGCACTTTCAGCACGAGACCTACAACCTGGGTTTCGAGCGATTACACACGATGCTGGCGAAATATCCGAAGACCACCTTCATCGGTCACGCGCAGACCTTCTGGGCCAATATCGACAAGAACCATGCCGATCAGAAAGTGCTCTATCCCAAAGGCACCGTAACGGCAGGCGGGTTGACGGATCGATATCTGGCCGACTATCCGAACATGTTCGCCGACATGTCGGCCGGCTCCGGCCTGAATGCGCTGACCCGTGACGAAGACCATGCCCGCGGGTTTCTCGATCGCCATCAGTCCAAAATCCTCTATGGCAGCGACTGCGACGATCACGTCGGATCAGGCGCCGCCTGCTCCGGTTCGCAAACGATCGCCGCGATCCGCAAGCTCGCCCCGAACAAGACCGCCGAACGAAAAATCCTGTTCGAGAACGCGAAGACCGTATTCATGGGGCGATTGTAGGCCGGACCAAGGCCGCCACGTGTGCCGGAACAGCGCAAACCCGAGTCTTACGTTGTAACACCTTGTCGGCAGAAGTTGTGTTCGACCGGCGGCCGCTGTTCCGGCTTTTGGAGCGCGTCCCAACCGAATCCTTTGGGAACGGGCGACGTCTTATTGAACGGCGGCTTCGTCTGCTCGTCCGCCATTTTCAGGAAGAGCAGAAACGTCAGCTGCTCGACGTAGTCGCCATACGACAATCCGTCATCCCGGAGGATATTGCAATAGTTCCAGAGTTTTTGAACGAGGGCGTTGGGATTAGACATAGTGGGAGTAGAGAACTGGTTTAGATGGACCAAGAAAATCGAGGCGACCGAAAGAGTCAAGAATCCCAGTCTTCGATATTCAAGCCTACGATTCTGGAGAATTCGCGAGTATTGTTTGTGACCATCGTGCAACCGTGTAATAAAGCGATAGACGCAATTTGAAGATCGAGCAAGCCGATCGGAGTACCGCGAACTGCCAGGTCGGCCCTGAGTTTTCCGAAGACACGAGCAGCGTCGCCGTCAAATGGCAGGCTTTCAAAGCCACCAAACAGCGTTGCAAGGGCCGTCAGATTATCTGCTGGTCGTTTGCTCTTGAAAGCGCCGTAGAACAGCTCGGCCTTCACGACATCGCATAGGAGAATGTCTTCCGAGCGAGACGCCCGGAGTCGTGTTTTTACTTTTGACGGCGCAGCATTTAGCTCGCGAATCCACACATTGGTGTCGGGCAGATAAAGCGTCATTCCAGCTCCAATCGTACTGGATATTCGCCCTGATCTTCGCGAACCAGTGGATCTCCCTGCCATGATCCTTCAATCTGATCCCAGATACTCTGCTTTTCAGATTGCACAGGTCGATTCGAAATCCTGGCGTCCTCGACAAGAATCAGAACACGAACGTCCTGCCCTTCCTGCAACCCGCATTCGGCAGGAACGACGATCTTTCCATCGACCAGATGAGACTGAAATTCGATCGCTTTCATCGTTGTTCCTTTCGCCTGACACCTTCCTCAAAGTCTGTTCGCCGATTGTATCACGCCGTTGTCCATTAGCCTGTATTAATCGAAGATCGGAACCCGGTTTTCTACTCAGACTTTTTCCGCGGCTTCTTCGGCGTTTCGTCCTGAGTTCCTTTCAGCCGTTTGATCTCTCGGTCGAAATCGGAAATGTAGTCGGCGTCCTGCCGTTGGCGGTACACTTCATATTCCGCCTCTGCTTTGAGCTTCGCCTCCAGCGCGCTGACTTTGCCGTTGTCCTGCAGGATCGGATATCCCGAATGCGTTCCAGCAGTTCGTCAAAGTAATCCTTGCCGAAGACCTGCTTGCCCTGCTTCAGCCGTTCGTCATCCAGCACGAAGCCCTTGATCATGAACTCCCGCAACGTCTTCGTCGCCCAGATGCGGAACTGCGTGGCCTGGAAGCTGTTGACTCGATAGCCGACGGCGATGATGGCATCGAGATTGTAGTACCGGGTCTGGTAGTTTTTCCCGTCGGTCGCAGTTGTTTCCAAAATGGAAATAACTGAATCCTCCACCAACTCTCCTGAATCGAAGATGTTTTTGAGGTGCTTGTTGATTCCCGGCACCTGTACGGCAAACAGTTCGGCCAGCGCCTTTTGAGTCAACCAGACAGTTTCATCTTTCAGGACGACGTCCACCTTCACGGCGCCATTGGGTGCGGTGTAAAGTAGAAATTGATGTTGGTCGCTCATGGTTTCAGCTCCCGACGTGTTGAGCTTGCGGGTCACGGAGATAAGTGGCATCGCCGGTCAGTTCTCCGGTGAATGCCTTCTGCAGGATGGACTGACGGAGACGGGCGGCTCGCTGAAGATTGGCCGAGACCACTGCTTCCAACTCCTCGACCACACTCAATCGTCGCTCCACTTCTGCGACGATTCGTGTTTGCTCGGCGAGCGGTGGGAGTGGGATGCAGATATCCTTGATGATGGATGTATTTAGATTCGGCTGAGCAGCTCCTTGGTTCACACTGCGGAGCCGCTCGGTTTGCGTACGGAGGAAATATAAAACGTATAGCTTCAAGGGATCGCAGAGTTCGAGCAGCGCTGCGACGCCGTCGTTTATGCAGCCCCCGATCAGCGTGGTCCTTCGCTGTCTTCGTCTTCAGCCAACCGTTCATGGACAAGCTGGCTGCAAGTGGGACAGCGAAAGCCCGGGTCGGCAAGTTCTTCGAATCGGAGACCCAAATCCTCGCCGAACGCGGTTCCGCGGTAGGTGATGAGCCGCCCGTCGCAGGCAACGTCCTCTTTGAGCCCGCAACCGGGGCATTCAAGCAGCTCACGGTCATTGGCAAACAGACCGATTGCGCTGGCCTGCGCTTGCAACGCCATGATCTGAGCGACAAGCGGCCTGAGTTTGCGAATCAGTTCGTCCATTAGCGTGTGCCCTGTCGGCGGTTGACTTTGCGGTTTTTGGACCTGGCGGAACCAGCCGAGTCCGCGTCATCGGTCGGCAGCTTCTCGAGCACCACACGAACTCGGAAATTTAAAGCCGCAGCAACTCGACGGAGCATGCTGAGTGAATGGCCGGCATAGGCGGGCGATTCGAGTCGGCTGACCTGCTGCTGTGTTGTCTTCAGAAGCGCGGCGAGTTCCTTTTGCGAGAGTCCCGCTTGCTGACGCAGCCTTGCAATCTGGAGGGATACGTCCCAAGCCTCGCCTGCATTCCTAAATCGCTCGGCGAAATCCGGGTTCTGAAGTTGTGCTTGCAGGTAGCGGTCGAAGTTGGTCGTTTTCATTTGGGATCTCGTGTGAGCCAGTCCGGCGACAACCGTTGCAAAATCGCCGGGATCGGTGGCCTTCAGGACATCGAGGAAGTCACGCACCGGACACCGTCCATCTTGCGTTTCGTAGAATTCTACGGTGAAGATCATGCCGTGGCAACATCATTATTGGTGTGAATGAAAATCATGCATCAAGGACTTCGTTGAGACTTGTAGGGTGGGACCAGCGGCTGACAAGCCGCGCCGGCCCACCATGGGTGCATGCGAAAAATGGTGGTCCGGCGCTCGCGTGGCTCGCTGGTCCCACCCTACGGATTTTCTGCTTCTCAAATCGAATCATGCCACGAGGACTCCGTTCAGTTCCTCAAGCAGTGTCGGCAATTGGTCGCCAAACAATTGATGTGCTTTCCCCAATCCACCGCGCTGGCTGAACGGGGCATAATCGAAGTCGTCGGATTCGATGCGCCGGCTGGTGGCGATGTGGTCGCGGATGAGGTTGAGCCAAGTCAATTGTTCTGGAGTGATGACTGCGCCGGATTTGGCTTTGTCCATCAGCCATTCCGTGAATCGTTCGCAGACGGAATCGGCAAACGGTGCGAGGACAGGTTGTTGTTCGAGCGCAAAGCGGACAAGGGAGACAAGATCGGCAAAGCGTCCGGCCTGAGAGCGGCCTGTGACCTTGGCGGGCTCGGTGACGGCGAAGGCGTCCCACAGACGGTCTTCGGTCCACGCGGCGTGATTGTCTCGGAGTTTCTTCTCCAGTTCCTTGAGCATGGATTCGGTGAGACGCTGCTTGAACGGGCGGCTGTAGAGGATCTGCAGGGCGTCGATCTGCGTCTGGTGCTCGGCGAGGTAATCACGGAAGGCCTGGACGAGACCGGGAGTGTCTCGGGGCGATGGAATGCAAAGACACTGCGGGAGCAGGTGTCCGGGTCGCGGGAGTCGCGGAAGTACGTTTCGACCCCGGTGGATTCATAGAGGAACGGGAGCGGCCCGGTGGCTCCTGCGGCAAGGAAATCCGGAAGGCTGGATGCGTATCGGCCTGATTGGTCGGCGACGGTGGAGAGTGTTGTGCCAACTTTTTTTGCTTCAATTACGCCGACGGCTTTGCGATCGACGAGTAGCAGGTAATCGCAAGGACCTGTCTTGAGCGGAACTTCCCGCATGGCAATGCCGCGTCCGCCTGAGAAATCGACCGCCCTGTAGTCCTGAACGAGCCAGCGGGGTCTTGATTTAATGGGCTTTTCGCTTGTAGTCCCGGCTTTAGCCGGAACTCGTTGGCGATTTCAGCGAGGATGCCGCCTGAAGGCGGAACTACAAACTTAAATCAACAGCCCGCTAGCGGCCGGCGGCTGATAAACCGACTAAATCAACAGCGGGCAATCCGGGATTGCACGATCAATGTTCACGGTCAGCCAGTGCAAAGAGTTTGGTACTTGCGTAAATGAGTAAGTTTTGGAGAATTGCCTCGAACAAAGATGTCCGCAGTTGTCGGGTAGTTGCCGCCAACCGAATAAACAGAGCGGCGCCAGACTCAATCGAGTTGAACCGTACAGAACCGAATCATTTTGTGCCCCTGAATTTCGATCTATCCCCACAAAGCAGCCTCACCAAATGTCAGAGCAATTCAGCATCGAACAGGTTCCCATGCTGCCGGATCGACCGCAGGATGGACATAAGGGTACGTTCGGCAGAGTGCTGATTATCGGCGGTTCGATCGGGATGAGCGGATCCGTGTGCCTGTCGTCCGTGTCTGCACTGCGATCGGGGTCAGGGCTGGTCACCGCCGCCGTCCCGCGTTCCGTTCAGATGACAGTGGCAGCGTACGAACCGTGTGTGATGACGATTGGTCTTGAAACCGATTCCAACGGACAACTCGCCGCATTGTCGCGGGAGCGTGTTGAAGAACTTCTTGCCGGGAAAGACGCGGTTGCAATCGGGCCGGGACTTGGTCAGAGCGCCGAAGTGACAGAACTGGTGTCACTGGTGCTGGAGCTCTGTCGCGTGCCGCTGGTGCTCGATGCGGATGCGCTGAATGCGGCAGCGAAGGGCGGACTCCTGACGAAGCGGAACAAAGGATCGGCCTGCATCATCACGCCGCATCCTGGCGAGTTTGCTCGTCTGACAGGACTACCGACTACCGAAGACGAAGACGCAAGGATTACGATGTCCGCTGATTTCGCAAGGACTCACGAACTGACAGTGGCGCTCAAAGGGCCGCGCACGGTGGTCACAGATGGTGCGCGACTGTTTGTGAATGCCACGGGCAATTCAGGAATGGCTACCGCTGGCAGCGGTGATGTACTGACCGGAATTGTCGCCTCGCTGCTGGGCCAGAAAATGAATGCATTTGAAGCCGCAGCCCTGGCGGTCAATGCCCACGGTCGAGCCGGAAATTTTGCGGCCTTTGAACTTGGCCAGCGCGCGATGATTGCTTCAGATCTGTTGATGGCATTGCCGAAGGCCTGGGAACAGATGGAAGCTCATCAGGACGTCACGAGACCAGACGACGCATCATGATGTTCGTCGGCCTCGTGACTGGCATGCTGCCGCCTTGTGTGGGCGGCATCGACAATTCGCTGCATCAGCAGCGGATCCACGGCACCTCGAAAACGAACCCGACCGTCAAGCATGACCACCGGGATTGATTCACCAAACTGTCGCGTCAACTGTGGATCGCCTGTGATGTCGATGGTTGTGATGGCAGGCAGCGCGTTCTGAAATCCGATCAGTACACCCATCGCCTCATCGCACAATTCGCATCCCGGTCGAGTCAGCAATTCGCAGGTCCGGAAGAGTGGCGTCGTTGATTCAGGCTCGTAGGCCTGAGGCGGGGATTTGAGCAGAATCGCGGCGAACAGGAACATGCCGCAGCACACGAACAGGTGCATTCCGCGGCTCGTATCCCAGACGGCTGGCATGGAAAACATTCCGAAATCCATACGGTCACAAAAAATGAGCACGGCGAAAATCGACGCCGCCATCAGCATGGCCGTTCCCAGCCATGCCTGAAATCGATCGTTGAGTTCCTGTTCTCTTGACCTTGAACGACGAGCCATGGACAGCCCTCCTTTGTTGCCAGATCCTTAGTTCGACTGTCCCAGATTGGTTGAAAAAGGTGTCTGGAACTCTCCGGCATCAATTTTTCCGTGTTTTCTGATGCCTCCAAAGTTCCAGACACATTTTTCAACGCGACTTTCTGCTCCTGGTCGTGAATCGGGGACAGTCGAATTATTCTACCGTCCAGTAGTCAAACACAAATGGTTCATCCAGCTTTCCTCCGAGCAGTTCGACAAACTTCTTGTGAGCTGGATGTGGCAGGTAGGCTTCGCGATCGGCTTCCGTGGCGAATGTGATCAGGTAACCGTGTGTGAATCCCTTGTTAAGCCCTTCCGGACTGTTGTTGATCCCTCGTTCAAAATCCTGAACCTGCGGAATCGCGATCTTCAGGTTTTGGAACGCCAGGTTGATTTCATCCAGTTGGGCCGGTGTGACTTCTGGTTTGAACTTGAAAATCACGACGTGCCGCAGGACACTCTTGCGAGCTGGAATTTCGCCGACAACTTCCAGCATGCGGACTGCGACGAAGCGATTTCCCGCATCGTTCAGATGGACTCCGTCGCCCGTGAGTATACCCTTGGCTTCATTCGCTGTGTTGTACTCTTTCAGATTTGCGACAAAGGCAGCTCGCAGATCCACCAGTGTTGTGCCTGTTTCCATGGCCACTTTGCGACTGACGGCAGAGTATTCGTCCAGCATCTTGTCCAGCGAATTTGAGCCGTCATGCTTTTCGTCGATCACACTCGGTGTCGAAAGAATGACTCGCGCGCCAGCGTCGCTGCAGCGTTTGATCAGGCTCTTCAGGCCGGTTTCAAAAGCACCGATTTCCGTTCCCTGTCCGCGCGTCGAATGCCAGACATCGTTGATGCCGATATAGATCACCACCACGTTTGGCATGTGAGACAGCACGTCTTTGTCCAGCCGCGCTTCCAAATTCGGCACTTTGTTTCCGCCGATGCCGGCCCCGATGATTTTGATGCCTGAATCAGGGCGAGATTTTTCAATCGCCTGTCGGAACAGAGTCACATACCCTTTCTCGCCCGCACCCTGTTGCGTGATGGAGTCACCCAGAAAGACGATTGTCTCACCATCTTTCAACTGCGCCGATGCGCTCACACCGGAACACAAAATCGCCATCGCCAGAATTGCCCTTGTCCTGAACCTGAACATGTCCGACCCCCTGAAGCGGCAACGCCGCGATGCCTGTGAAAACGATTGCCAAGGTCAAAGATTGGCAGAGCGAGGAACGTACGTCAAGCGGCAGCGGAATTTGACGGGCGTTTGTGTGCAGTCGCCGATTTCAGTAGGTCCTGCTTGCCGAGCAGGACTTCGCGGCCACGCCGCGACCAGCGACGAGTCGCGGTCGAAAGGACGGCCACGCGGCGACGTGGAGCGGAAGTGCGACCCATGGCGGTTCGCCTGCCGGCGAAAGTCCTTTCCGGCAGAAAGGACCTATCCGAACACAGTCCTTTCCGGAGGAAAGACGCCTGCGGCCAGGACGAAATTCTCACAGGGACGCGCGCAGGGATTCGTAAATGCAGACTCCCCGATTATCTTACGTACCGGTGCCGGTGCATGGTACCGGTGCATGGTATCCTTTGATGTGTGCCACTGGCTCTGCCAGTGTTCTCCAGCGGCATGAAACACTGGCAGAGCCAGTGGCACACAACCCATCAATCCATCCCTGACAGAGTACTATGGCTTCTCTGCGTCCGAACACACACAGACCATCTGCTGGCAGCCGGGACAGCCGTTGCCATATTTCGCATGGACGGCTTCGGTCAGGTTAATCCCGGCGACGTTGGCGATGGTGGCGAGCCAGGCAAGGACATCGGCAAATTCTTTGGCGATGTCCTCTTTCGGTGATTCGCGAAGAGCAGCGGCAAGTTCTCCGATTTCTTCCATCAGCCACATGAACGTCCCCTCGACGCCGCGCGCCTCGTCCTTACGGGAATACATGCGGTCGATCAGTTGCTGCAGTTCGTCGAGCGTCATTGTCCTACTTCCCCAGTTCTCTGACGATCCCGTCGGCCCCGTACACAGTCTGCAGTGCTTCGCGGATCGCGCTGGAATGTACAGAAACAGAGCGGGCTTGTTTGTCAGTATAAACGTAATTACCGGACAACGACTGCACGTTGCCATCAAAGATCAGGCCGACCAGTTCGCCGGCTCGATTGACAACCGGGCTTCCGGAGTTACCGCCGATGATATCTGCCGTGCTCACAAAGTTGAATGGCGTTGCTTTCGTCAGGCTGGCTTCCACTTTTTTCCAGGACGCTGGCAAGACGTAATCCGTCTGGCCCTGATGCTTCTTCTCATGCTCAAACGCACCGCCGATATTGGTCCATGCAGGTATCTGCTGGCCGTCCTGTTCGTAGCTCTTGACCGGACCAAACGCCAATCGCAGCGTAAACGTCGCATCGGGGTAAGCAGACGTGCCTTCCACTGCAAACCGTGCTTCCGCGATTTTCGCGTAGGCCTGCTTATCCTGTTCATCCAGTTGATCGGTGATCGTTCTGATGCGGCGGACTTCCGGGTTGATGATTTTCGCCAGCTGAATCATGGGATCCTTGCTGTTGTGAATGGCGTCGATGCCACCGGCAGCGATCTTCTTTCGAGTCTCGACGCTCAGCAGTTCCGTACCGCCAATCAACTCCGCCGCACGATCAGCAGGTCCCTTGCCCGCGAGGATTTCCTGGCTCAGCGGATCATCAAAGCCTCGCTGCTCGAGTGTCTTTGCGATCGAATCGGCGAGCAGAACCTGATCGAGATCCAGATAGATCGGGGCTTCGGAATAAAGTTGCTGCAGCAGCGATTCACGTCCCGCATCAGCAAACTGCGGCAAACGTTCTCCCGAGGGCTTCAGGTCTTCTTCAGCCATCTGCACGAGTTCCAGTGCGATTCCGAACAGCTGCGAATTCACTGCGGAACCCTTACCAAGCAGTTCCGCGCGCTTCGCTGTGGTTTCGGAAATTGTCTGCCATGCCGATGCGAGCGGCTGGAGTTTCGGATCGGCGTTGATCGCTGCCAGCAACTCCTTCTCAGCGGCTGCCTTGTCTGATAATACCTGAGGATCCTGCAAACCCGCCAGCATCCCGAGGCGTGCTTTGCGGGAATTCTGCACGCCGAACATATCATCCCGCGCGCGTCGCGTTTGTTCTGTGCCCCGCAAACCATACTGCTGCAGCAGGATCTCCTGGCGTCGCAGGCTGGTCATGATGTAGGGCAGCGACAGGTCGCGCTGAAACCTGATCGCGTCCATCGTGAAGATGCGACTGGTGCGAGCGGGATTGCCCGACACAAATACCACGTCGTTTTCTTTCGGACCCGTTTCAGACCACTTGAGAAAGTGTTCGATCTTCGCGGGCTTGTCATTTTCGTAGACGCGAAAAATGCAGGCATCCAGGCAATACCGCGGATACTCAAAGTTGTCGGCATCACCGCCAAAAAATGCAATCGCCGTTTCCGGAGCCCACACGAGTCGGACGTCCGTGTGTTTCTTGTACTGATACAGATGGTATCGACCGCCCCCGTACAAAGTGGTCACGGTGCTCTTGAGGCCCGTTTCATCCAATGCTGCCTTTTCCATTTTCGCAATGATGGCTCGCCGAGCCGCAACGGCCTGCGCGGTCGTCATGTCGTCGGTGACGGAACCCTTGATTTCCGCCGTGACGTCTTTAATATTGACCAGCTGATTCAGCTCCAGATCCGGCGCTTTCAGTTCCTGATCATTGCTGTTCGCCAGGAAGCCGACGTCCAAGATATTTCGTTCCGGCGTTGAAAGCTTATACAGCGTGTCGGAGCCGACGTGATGATTGGTCAGCACCAGTCCCGTGCTGGAAATAAACGACGCCGACCCGCCGACATTGAATCTCACGCAGGACTTCATCAGGTGCTCGGCCCATTCCTTTGACGGTTCAAAACCATATCGTTCTTTCAGCAGCTTTATCGGCAGATCATTAAACAGCCACATCCCTTCATCGGCTTTGGCAAAACTGGAAGTCTGCATCATGATTCCGGACAGCAGCAACAGAGAAACGAGAGGGCGAAACATATTTTTGTTCCATGAAGTATTTTGTGAAACAAATGACGAGTGCCGTGGGGGAAGGTCTTCGACGCTCCGCAATCTAGTCGAAAAAGGCGGTTGAAGGAAAGTCTGCGCGTGGGAAAGTCTGTGCGTGGCACCGGCATCCGGCACCTGCGTGGCACCGGCATCTGGCGATCGGACAATCCAGGAGTATGCACGGGAAATCTGGAACCTGAAGAAATGTCCAGTGGACTTGGCGCCGGCGCTCGCATCTTGTTTCAGGTGTTGTGTCGGAGTACACTGGAGGCCGGAGAAAACTGCTATGCCACTGCTTGATCATTTTCGACCGCCCGTTTCAAAAAAAGGATCGTGGGAGGGATTTCACGGCATGTGGCCGGCGATGATGGTGCAGCAACTGTGCAAGGTGCTGCCCGCCCAATACACGGCTGAGCCTCGCGTCCACCTGGGAGCCTATTACGAGATCGATGTGTGCGCTTTCGAGGAGGAACATTTTCAGCGGCGGGACACGAGATCTGAAAATGGTTCTGAGGCCGTCGCCACAGCCGTTTGGGCACCTCCGGAGCCCACTTTGTCCGTCGATCTAGATCCCGCAGAGCGGTACCAGTACGAGGTTCTGATCTTCGACGAGAATCGTAATCGCGAACTGGTAGCGGCGATTGAGATTGCCAGTCCCGGCAACCAGGATCGTCCACAACATCGCCAGTCATTCGTGGCCAAATGTGCGACGTTGCTGCAACAGAAAGTCTGTGTGTCCATCGTCGATCTGGTCACCACGATGCACTTCAATCTGTACTGCGAACTGTTGGAGTTGTTCGGGCAGACTGATGCGGCGTTCGATCCGCCGCCTTCCACCTATGCCGTGACCTGCCGGAGCCATAAGCTGCCCGTTCATTCCCGCTTCGAGACATGGGCCTACCCGCTGGTTGTGGGACAGCCTTTGCCGATTCTGCCAGTCTGGCTGGATTCCGATCTGGCCGTGGCCCTCGACCTGGAAAGCTCCTATCAGGCCGCATGTCAGGCGCTGCGACTCACGTAGCTCAGTCGCTCCGCCGACTGAGATTCATTTAGACAAAGCGCAGTAATTCCAATCATCACTCGACGCCTCCCCAAGCCTGGCACACAATCGATGTCAGAGACGTCGAGCCGTTGGAAACCCGGCGGTAAACGGCTCCAGGTCTCAGATCTGTCACGGTCACATGACAGAAGAATGCCGGTCGGCTGAACTGCTGGAACCAACCTGCTGAGTTTTCAAATGATGCTTCGGTTGGTCCAATACATTTCGAGACCAATCGATTGTGCATAGCGCGACTCGTCATCGCATCAAGTTAGCGAGGGTGTTCTAGAATGTCGCATCAACTCGGGATCGTTGATCTTCTCAAGGCCTTTGGCTTTGATGATCAATTGAAGTCAAAGCTGGTTCGCCACCAAGACAGTCGTTACGACGTGCCGACATTGATGCAAGACGGCTGGTTCAACCTGTATCAATCATTGCAGGGGCGACCGGTCTTCAGCGGATGCGATCAGATCGTTTGCTTTGTGGGGGACGGCGGTACTCGAGCCAGGTTTATCGGTGTCTATCGTGTCTTGGACGAGTCCCCGGCGACACCATTGCATGTGCCGAAAAAGTGTCCGTACGCTGAATGGCGCACAGATTCGAAGTTCTACTATGAACTCCAATACGATCCGCAGTATGAGGACCTTGTGGGACGAGTCGTGATTGACTGGGGGGCCGGAGCAATTCAATGGGCTCAGCACTTGCGAAACAAGTCCGTGATTGAAGTACTTCCAAAAGGTCGGGCTCTTGAACCATTCAGCGATTACCTTGACTTCACATTATCGCATCACGAACTAAAATGCCTTTTCAGCCAGCCGACAGCGCACCGAGATTGGCAATCCAGTCTTTCTGCGGTGGCCGGTGTCTACCTCATTCTGGCTCAGCATACAGGAGATCAATATGTTGGTTCGGCGTACGGTTCAGAAGGAATATGGGGACGCTGGCAGCACTACGCATCAAACGGACACGGCAATAACGTGATGTTGCGTGACCTTGTGGGCCAGGACGACCGGTATCCTGATTCGTTTCGGTATTCAGTGCTTCAAGTTCTTCCCAAGACGACAACGCCTGCTGAAGTCATTCGATGGGAGAATCAATACAAAATGAAGCTGGGCAGCCGCGCAATCGGACACAATCAGTCAGAACGCCGTCGTGCAAAGAACTGAATGACTCTCGTTACGTTACAAGCATCGCTCTGCCGGTTCACGAGCATTTTCAGGTCTTTCGCCGGAATCCGCTTGTTCGAGAAGCTGCGATGGTTCAGAATTCTCCATGGGGAGATCGATGAATGAAGAGTGTCGCGGCGCTGTTATTTATGCTGGTTTCGGGACTGGCAGTTTCGGCTGATGACGGCGTGGTTGACTACGCCCGCGATGTGAAGTCGATTTTCCGCGAACGCTGCTACGCTTGTCACGGGGCGTTGAAACAGGAAGCTGGCCTGCGGCTGGATACCGGATCGCTTGCCAAAACAGGCGGTGACAACGGAGCCGCGATTGTTCCCGGCGATGTTGAACACAGCCCGTTGATCGAACGAATTTCCGCGATCGACGAAAGTCTGCGGATGCCGCCCGAGGGCAAACCGCTGACGCCCGAACAAATCAGCGTCTTGACGCGCTGGGTGCAATCCGGAGCGGTGTCGCCCGACAATGAACAACCCGAGCAGGATCCCGGGAAGCATTGGGCGTTTCAAAAACCCGTGCGGCCTGAAGTCCCGGTGGATCGAGACGCGACAGGCACTGAATCTGCCAGGGTCAATCCGATTGATGCCTTCATCGGCGCGCAACGTCGATCGAATAGCATCGTGGCCATGCCGACTTCCGACAAGGCCACGCTGCTGCGTCGCGTGTGTCTGGATCTGAAGGGTCTGCCCCCGACAGCGGACGAATTGCTGGCGTTTCTGGCGGACGAATCACCGACAGCGTATGAACAAGCGGTCGATCGTCTGCTCGCGTCGCCTCAGCATGGTGAACGCTGGGCTCGACATTGGATGGACGTCTGGCGTTACAGCGACTGGTACGGCCGCCGATCAGTGCCCGATGTCATGAATAGCTATCCGATGGTCTGGCGTTGGCGCGACTGGATTGTAAAGTCACTGAACGAAGACAAGCCCTACAATCAAATGGTCGTCGAAATGCTGGCGGCGGATGAACTGCTGCCTGCCGATGATCAGAACGTCGTGGCGACCGGATTCCTTGTTCGGAGCTGGTTCAAATGGAACTACGAAACATGGAAGAAGGATCTCGTCGAACACACCGGCAAGGCGTTCCTCGGGCTGACACTGAACTGCTGTCAGTGCCACGATCACAAATACGATCCCTTCTCACAGGAAGAGTATTTTCGATTCCGGGCGTTCTTTGAACCGCTGGAACTGCGCCATGATCGAGTGCCGGGAGAAGCAGACCCAGGGCCGTTTGTGAAATACGTGTACACGATTTCGTATGGCCCGATCAAGAGCGGCATGGTTCGAGTCTTCGACGAATACCTTGATGCGGAAACATTCATGTTTTCCAAAGGTGATTCTCGACTGCGGATCGAAGGGAAACCACCGATGACGCCAGCGGCTCCAGCTGTGCTGGGCGGTGACAAACTGCAGATCGCACAGATCGGATTGCCGATCACCGCCGCGTATCCGGGGATGAAGGAATTCGTGCGCGCAGAGGAACTGAGTAAACCAACGGCAGCAATCGCTGCGGCCGAAACAGAACTCGCCACCGCCAAAGCTGCGTTTTCTGTCGAACCAGCAGTGTTGCGCGACGAATTACTGGCCGCCGAAACAGCACTCAACGTGGCTCGCGCGGAAGCGCAGCGACAACTCGAAGCGGACGCATCCGGTACGGCTCGTCAGGCGCTGGAAGGAACGCAGTCACTGGTGCTCGACGCAAAGGCCGGTCGTCGGGCGTTGTCGCACACGGTTCCGGAACTCAGTTCACTCGCGGACAACGCGACCGTCTCGTACCTCGTTCAGATCGTGCAGGATGAACACACGAATTTCCAACTCGCACTGGATATCGCTCAAGGGGCGACCGGCGGCTACGTCGCTTTTGAAAAAGGTTCGATCAAGTCCTATCATCCCGGCGGCTTCAACGAATTCGTGGCCGGGAACTATGACCTCGCGAAGGGGCAGAATCGCTTCCGCGTGCAGATGCAACTGGATCTGTCGCTGAATCAGTTTTTTCTGACAGTGACATCGCTGACAGACAACATGGTACTCGTCAATGCGGTTCCGGCAGCGGCCAACGGCTGGAAGCCTCAGTTAAACGGCAAGCGCGGACTGTTTGTTGACTGCCGACCGGGGACGGAAGCGATTTACGACGCCTTGACGTTCACTCAGCCGGACGGCGCGAAAGTGCTGGCCTTTGATTTCGAACCGCCCGCATTTTCTGAGGGTCAGGATGTCGTCGATGCGGCGGCGGCGGACTCCGCGCCCTGGATGGTGACGGGATATTGTCAGGCACCAGCGACTTCAAAAATCACGTCGGCAGTTTCGCTGAATCCAGCGGTGCAGACAGCGGTTGCTCGGCTGAAGGCGGCTCAACAAGCACTGCGGCTTCCAGTGTTGACGATTGCTGCCGCTGAAAGCAGGTTGGCGGCGGCTCACCAGCAGCTCACCAGTCTCCAACAGCGAATTGAAACCGATACGGTTCGGTATTCAACGGGCCTGCTGTCAGAAGACCGGCAAGCGGAACCAGAAGTCAAAGCCCTGATTCATGCGGCCTGTCAAAGCGAACGAGCAGCAGCCGTGGCGACAGCGCAGGCAAATCTGGCAACCGCCGATCAAGCCATCGCATCGGCGGAAGTAAAGATCGCCGAAGTGAGCAAGCAGGCCGATCAAGCCGCGATTGAAGCGGCGAGCAAATCCCTGCAGACTGCTCAGCAACAGCGAGTTACGGCAACGACGGCACTCAATGCTGCGAACGCAACGCTGGCAACGGAGCCGGGTGAATACACGCCGCTGTCGCCAAAGTATCCGCAGATCACATCAGGTCGCCGCGCCGCGCTGGCCAACTGGATCGCCAGCCGGGACAATCCCCTGACCGCACGAGTCGCCGTGAATCACATCTGGTTGCGACACTTTGGACAGGCGTTGGTCGAGACGACTCACGACCTGGGGCGTAACGGCAGTCGTCCGACACATCCGGAACTACTGAACTGGCTGGCGTGCGAGTTGATGGATTCGGGCTGGTCGATGAAGCACGTGCATCGCTTGATTGTGACCAGCCGGACCTATCGCCTCGCCAGCATGTTGCCTCAATCAACCGCAGCCGCATCGGAGCAGTTCGCGTCGGCCAGTGCCCTGGATCCGGACAACAAGTTGTATTGGCGATTTCCCGCTGCGCGGATGCAGGCGGAAGTTGTGCGCGACAGTCTGCTGGCGGTTGCCGGACAACTCGATGAGACCATCGGAGGCCACGAGATCGACCACAAACAGGGCATGACGTCGCATCGCCGCAGCATGTACTTTGCGCATCATGGCGAAGAGAAAATGGAGTTTCTGGAACTCTTCGACGCGGCAAATGCGTGCGACTGCTACAAACGGACGTCGTCCGTGCAGCCTCAGCAGGCGTTGGCTTTGACAAACAGCGAACTGACGAAAACCCTGAGTCGTCAACTGGCGACAAAGCTCTGGTCACAAGTTACCCGCGAAGCGGACTCTCCTCGTTTGACCCGAGCCGACGGCGAGGCTGATAAATCAGAGGTCATTCGCGCTGCGGCTGACAACTTCGTCTCCCGTTTCGTAAAACTCGCATTTCTGCAGGTGCTGAATCGCGAACCGCGAGATCAGGAACTGTCAGCTTCACTCAGCTTTCTGCAACAACAGGCAGGACGGCTGACTCCGACCGATGGAAGCATCGCACCATTTGATCCCAACGGACGATCGCGGGAGAATCTGGTTCACGCCTTGATGAATCACAATGATTTTGTAACGATCAGGTAATCAGAATATGGAGTCA
Organism: Candidatus Kuenenia sp.; assembly: GCA_043722015.1. Lineage (GTDB taxonomy): Bacteria > Planctomycetota > Planctomycetia > Planctomycetales > Planctomycetaceae > SXXK01. The sequence continues at coordinate 21,557 of JAYSPO010001592.1, forward strand.
CAACAAGAGTTATCTGCCAACACATATCACAGATGATTTGTTTGTATTTCGTTGGGCTTGCCTCCAATGGCGTGGACTTAAGGCGAGCGGGGGATGTCAATCCCCTGATTTGTCGCGGATGATGCGGAAATCAGGGCACTTACGTACCCCGCTCGCCTTTGG
>JAYSPO010001593.1:0-12537 GCA_043722015.1 Candidatus Kuenenia sp.
GGCAGGTCTGACATGTGCCGGAACGGCGCTGCGTTTGGTCCGGCCTACCCCCAAAACCAAGTCTTACCAGGCCACGACGTTCGTTTGATCGTCACTAGCCGCCGCATTCAGAATCCATCTGGAATGAAGCGATACTCGCCTTTTCCGAAGAAAGTCACTTTCCCACGATCTTTGTCGTTACTCTCGCCGGGTCCGTCGGCAGTTCCAGCTTTTCCTTTCCCCGCACCGCTGCCCCGTTTTGCTCCACCACTCTTGTCAGACAATGGTGACTCAACGCTGAGGAGCGTCGCGAGAGCCACACGGGATTCCGTCAGCCCTGTCACCGGTATCGAGGCTGACGCCACCATTTCGGGCAAAGGGTTTGCGTTTTCGTTTGGCAAATCAATTTCAATCTCCGCGCTCCCGAAATCCAGGTCGCCTCCATCTGCTTCTTCGAGCGTGAATGTGGCATCAAGGGAAGGAGCCATTTCCAGGGAGCGAGCGGCAATCACAATCCCCGCCAGAATGCAGACGACGGTCGCATGGAGGAGATAGTGTGCCTCGACTTTCTACGGCGAGCATTCAATCCAATTTCCCCGTCATCGAACCCCTGGTGCTCCGTACTACTAACAGTTGATTTCTTGTCGTGCCGCGAAGATTTTCGGCTGTTGAATGCGGAATTCGGTTCACGTGCGACAGAAAAATGGGGGACAGAAAAATAGACGAGCAGCAGTCTTGACGAGGGGAATTCTCAATCTTTTGATGATCCCGGGAGCATGCAGTGTTCATTCGTGGTTCAAATCCCCTTTTTTTGAGCCCATGAAAACTACCGACGATCAATCTCCAGCACGGCGTGCAGGCCGTCTTCAAGAAATGTCAGCAGTACGCGAATTTCGCTGAAGGAGTTCAGCATTTCCAGTGACCCGCCGTGCGGCGCGTCGGGAACAGGCTGTTGAGGATGATCGGCGTCGCCGTGAACACTGCACACGATGCGGCCATCCTGCGTTCGGACATAATGGCCACCGCATGGACAACGATGCACGCCGCCGTAGATGGACGATGCTGCCGCCACCAGTTCTTCCGCAATCACTTCGGGCTCATCATGATGTAAGCCCGCGGCAACTCGCGCCGCGCTGGTCAGCGGGCCGATGTTGTCCAGACAGGCCTGGCGCGCGGCCTCGTCCCAGCTCAATCGAACCGATGGCACGATCCGACTCCATTGTTGCCGATGGATCGTCAACTGCGCATGTGCCGGTGATCCGGTTGCATCCTGCCGTGCTGCGTTGCCGGCATCCTTGACCACAAGTTGTTCCAGCGTCTGCAATTTGCTGGCGATGCACACATTGTCGCCGATGCGAGCGTAGAAAAATCGCCATTTGATCGGCCCCAGTGACAACACAAACGAGCGGGCTTTCGTGTCGCCGATCTGAACGGTGTAGAAATCTTTCTTGAACGCGAACCAGCCGAAATCAGTCTGTGTGCGTGCTTCGATTGCCGCTCCTTCATCAAGCTTTGCGAGAAATGCATCAACAACAGTCGCGTCTTCAACGGCCAAATCGACGTAGACGGGCGATGTCAACGAAGCGATGGCCATCCCGATCCACAGCGCCTCGCCCCCCAACATGTTTCCGGGACCTTGTCGCCCGGCAAACATTTCCGGCAAAATCGACGTCAACTGCACATCAAATGTAGGATCGCTGTCGCAGACATGCAGCCCGACGCGATCTCCCAGCCCCTTCGACAGTAACTGGTAAAGATCGCCCACTTCGATGCGTCCGCCCATGACAGAATTCAGGCCGAACGGGTCCTGGCGGATGTTTTGGAATGCATCGAACGATTCCTCGAACACATCGCCATCAGTGACTGATCCGTCGTTGCGACTAAAAATATTCATGATGGCGGCATCGTCAAGGCCCTTGCGAAGCTGTCTGACGGAACCATCGGCCATTAGAATCAGCCCGCCATTTTTGAATCGATCCTCCAATGCCTTTCGTATTTTTGCAGTGTCGGGCATCAAATCACCAGGTTTCGTCCAGATCGTCTCAAATTCCGGTGACGCATCGATCACCATCGCGGTATTCGACGTGCCGTCCGTCACGTCACGGAACGACACCATGCCCCCGTTTGCTTCAAAAATCGTGTCGTCGCCCATAACGGTCTGGTATGTCGTCATGCCGGGTTTCGATGACTTAACGCCGGGAGATCTGAAAATGTCCGGCATGCGTCCGATGAGTGTCTTGTTGTGCGGGCTGTCCCAGGGTTCGTCGAGATGAAACTCGTTGTACAGTGCCGCCTGTTCCAGATACGGCAGCACCATCACACGCCAACTCAGCAGTGGTCTGCCCTTTTCGCTCTTGCTGAAAGCCGGAAACTGATTATGGACGTCATGATAATTGTGCGCAGCCAGACCCATCTGCTTCAGATGCTGCGAACTCGCCCGCATCAAGGCGATGTCTGATTTCGCTTTCGGCTCTTCTGCAGCAATCTCCTCCGGCGGTTGCCAGCCGGATTGTTCCAGCAGTCGCTGTTTGGCGATTGCGAAATTTAGTGACATGACCGCGTCGCTGGTGATATTGCCTGCCAGCGGCTTTGGTTCTCCGCCGAGCGCCATCGCCATGGATTGATACATCGAATTGTTGATGAGTGGCAGCACGATTGTTTCCAGACGATATCGCTCCGGTGTCGCCTGGACTTTGATGGCGATCGGATCGAAGAACGTCCGCCAATATTGGCTGTATTCCGTCACGAACTGGCGGTACGCTTCCGCTTCGGAAGTCGTCACCGATGTCTCGGGAATCTCGCAGCACGGAATCAGTGCATCGGCATGTCCGTGATGCGAACACACGCCGTGCCGACCGTCCCGTGACAATGTGTATTCTCCGCCGCACGAACATTGCAGACGTCCTTTATTGAAGCCATCAGGCAGACAGTTTGCGTCGTGCAGGTCTTTCATTGATGTCGGACCGTGGCCATTTTCGGTCTCGTACATCGCAGCCGCGTGGCCTATCATGCGAAGGTTGTTGAAGCACTTCAGCCGTCGCAGTTCCGTTAACTTCACTTCGGGGCCGACCAGTCGACGAATAAACGGATCGGACAGATAGATCAAGCCGTCTTCATCAGGAGCGTCCGCAGGCATCAGCGTGCGTACGTACGCAAATTCTTCCGATTGTCCCAGACTCGGGAACGATTTGTCGGACTCCCTCTTCATCAGTCTCAGAACCCGCAGAAATGCCGTGCGGGAATTGCTGCGAACATGCAGACCATTTTCGGGATACGCAGAGAACACATGAACTTCGCGATCCGGCGAACTCAGGTGAACAAACGCCGTGCCTTCCCATGTTTCTTCTGTGCGCGTGACATTGGACATCGATTTTTCCGCTGCTGTCAGGTACGCATCCATCTGAGTTCGAAATAACAGATCCTGATCAAATCGAAACAGCAGTGTGACATCGCTGCCTTCGTTGACGAATGGATCACTTCCGCTAATGGCGATCTCCTTGACGACCAGATCATAAAAAGGTCGTACGAGCGGGTTGGTTTCGACAGCCAGTTGCTGCCGCAGTTTCTGCTCAGTATCGCGCGCGAAAGCCGATTCGCCCGTTTGAGTGTAAAGGTGCTTTGCAAACAGATTTCCGCCGTCGATGATATCCAGCATCCGACTCACTGAACGGAAGCCGATGTAGTAGTTGTCGGCAGGCACATAATTGGCCAGAACCGAAACTTTCGGCTGTTGTCCCTTCAGCATCTCGTGCCACGGATGACTTTCCACCGTGGGACCAGTCAGAGTCTGAATTGGAACGGCTGGTCCTTGTTGCTGCTCCCCGCTTTCGCGGTTCACATCCGATCCCGGTCGCATCGCATCCAGTTGCAGACTTTCCTGCACGGCCAGCGAACCTGAAAACAGATTGAACAGATCAACGCTCTCACGACGCTCCGCCGCAACCTGCCGCCGAGTTGGTTCGTTCAGTCCGATAAGTTCCGTCGCATCAAATCCGTCGCGTTGCCCCAGCTTCAATGCCACGTACTGCAGGAAGACGTCTTTCGGATACATCCTCAACTGAGCCTGAGCTTCCTCGAACGACCACAGCGGTTTGGGCTCAACCACCTTTTTCGCATCCTGCGCGACAACGGTGATCGTCAGCGCCGACAAGATTGCGAGAAGCATGAGCCATCCAACACACTTTGAGCCGGAATGAATGACCATGGCAAGGCACTCCTGTTTGTTGTGATCTTCGAACTCGTTTTGACAATTCTGCGAATCGCGTATGCCACGAGAGAACGTAAGCACTGAACACAACATCAGTATATTCGTTTCATATGCCGCTGTCATTCTCACGGGCGGGTACATTTTTTCGCTGAAGACCCTGGTCGGGAAACGACTGAATGGAATTCTTAACGCCGACGATGCCAAAAGTCACCACTTGAATCCGTGCGTTGCATCGGCCTCCAACTGCTGATGGTGATGCTGTTTGAGACCGGTTTGAGACCGGTTTGAGCGAGATCGAGGGATTCAGAACGTTGCCGAATTGCAACGTCGTACCGTGCAAAGCTTACGGTGTGTTCAGCAAGCTGAACATATACAAGAACTGCGTAAGCCATTATGCAGAAATCACTTGCGTCACTTGTGCGCCGTTACATCGTCGTCCGTCTTTGCGCGCAAAGGGCCATTGGCACACCCTCTGCTTTACAACTTATTCATCAACCGAGCATCACAGTGAAGCCGGTCAAAAGAAGTTGGCGAGACTCATCGAAACTGAGTACACGCCACACAGATCTGATCACGAAACGGGAGACATCGCAATGAACATTTTGAACGCACTTAAAAACGACGAAAACGGTTTTGTCGTATCTGCAGAACTGGTCCTTGTCGGCACAATTCTGGTGCTCGGCATGATCGTCGGACTTACCGAACTGTCCTACGGCGTGAACGAAGAACTCGAAGACCTCGGTTCCGCCATCGGAGCCATCAATCAGACTTATTACTTCACTCTGGCCTGTGGCAAGAAGGGCGAAGTTGTCGGAAGCACGAACCTGGACTTCCAGGACGAATGCGATAACAGTTGCGACATCACCTGCAACACACCAGCTCGCGGTGAAAAGCGGAGCTACTAAGAACACGCGGCCTCACAACACCGTGGGGAATTCCATTCAACTCTTTATCCAAATTGATTTTTACCAGGGAACACAGACATGAACATTCTGAAAGCACTGAAGAACGACGAAAACGGTTTTGTGGTTTCGGCCGAACTGGTACTGGTCGGCACCATTCTGGTCCTCGGCATGATAGTGGGACTGACCGAACTGTCCTACGGTGTGAACGAAGAACTGGAAGACCTGGGCTCGGGCATCGCAGCCATCAACCAGACGTATTATTTCACCTTGGGAAGTGGCAAAAAGGGTGAAGTTGTGGGTAGCACGTACCTGGACTTCGTGGATGAATGCGACAATGCGATGGACATCACCTGCAACACGCCGGCTCGGGGCGAAAAAGCCAGCTACTAATTCCGCCCGGCAGTTTCAAACACACGGGGGCTGCGGTCACACGACCGAGCCCCGTTGTGTTTCAGGAGATGACAAACTCCAGGCGTACAGGCTTTGGCCTGCCGCATTTCGCTGAACGACACCATCAGCCTGAATCAATGATCATGTTGTGATTGAAGCACCGTCTTCTGCCAGACATTGGCCGCTCGAAGCCCATCCTTCAATCTCAATGTAAGACCAACAACCCGATCATCAAACAGTCTCCTGTTTCGAGATAAACAGCCCGCGTTCGCTTCTGGCAAACGTCGGGCTGTTTGTCTTTGAAGGCTCGCCGCAAGGGAGAAACTTGATTTTCCCGCCGATAACAAGCCAAAAACGGGATTAAAGCTGCCATCGCGAGGAACCTTTTCTGTGTTTAGAATGTCGCCCTTCCACAAGCACGAGGTTGGTCGAATACTTCAAAAAGTACCGAGTGGTGCTGACTGAAGTTCCCACGGAACAAGAATCATGCGCAGCGAATCTGAAGTACTGTTTGAAGACAATCCATTTACCATTCCAGTCGCCGATCGAGTCCGGCGGTTGCCGCCGTATCTTTTCGGGACGATCAACAAACGGAAGTATCAGCTCCGCGTGGCCGGTGTAGACGTGATCGATCTGGGAATGGGAAATCCGACTGATCCACCGGATCCATTGATTGTCCAGAAAATTGAAGAGGCCCTTGCGGATCCTCGCAACCATCGGTATTCCGTCTCCAACGGGATTGGCAATCTTCGTAAAGAGGTATCCGCGAGGTATCTCAAGCGATACGGCGTGCGGCTGGATTCGAATGATGAAGTTCTGGCCTGCCTCGGATCGAAGGAAGGCTTCAGTCACATGTGCCTGGCGCTCATGGGACCTGGCGATACGGCGATTGTACCGGCACCTTCGTTTCCGATTCACGTCTACTCAGTCATGCTGGCTTCCGGCAATGTCATTGCCCTGGATGTACGCGATCCGGAGAAATTCCTGCGCAACATTGCTTACACCTGTGAGCATCTGATGCCGAAACCGAAAGTTGTTGTCGTCAATTTTCCGCACAATCCGTCATCGACCGTGATTGAACAGGACTTTTTTGTGGAACTGGTGCGACTGGCGAAGAAACACAAGTTCCTTGTCATCAGCGATTTTGCCTATGCCGACATCTGCTACGACGGTTACAAGGCACCCAGTTTTCTTGCGACACCCGGCGCACTGGATGTGGGCGTGGAGCTGACTTCGATGAGTAAGAGCTACAGTATGGCTGGGTGGCGAATTGGATTCTGCTGCGGCAATCGAGAAATGGTCCGTGCCCTCGCGACAATCAAAGGCTATTACGACTACGGAATTTTTCAGCCGATCCAGATTGCTGCAATCGTGGCGATGCGACACTGTGATGACGCGATCGATCGGATGGCAGCCGAATACCAGGTGCGGCGTGATGCGTTGTGTGAAGGTCTGAAACGCATCGGATGGAACGTGCAGCCACCCAGAGCGGGTATGTTTGTGTGGGCCGAAATCCCGGAACAGTGGAAGAAAATGGGGTCCATCGAGTTCGCGATGAAATTGCTCAACGAAGGCGGCGTCGCCGTGAGCCCGGGACGCGGCTTTGGTGCTGAAGGAGAAGGATTTCTTCGCATGGCAATTGTCGAAAACAGCCAACGCCTGCGTCAGGCCGTTCGCCAGATCGACAAATGCCTGAACGCGGCCGAAGCGACAGAAACAGCGCCAGCCTGAAAAAATCGCGGCGAACTACCAGCTACTCTGACTCGTCTCGCTTGACCACCCACTGGACGACGACTGGCTATGACTGCTGCTCGACGGCGGACTTGACGCTGATGGCGGACTTGACGCTGATATGGTCTGGATGTTGTCTGGCAAAGAAACGCCAGACGAATGAACTGCGGCTGGCCCATTCGAAATGCCTGTCGACATGACTCCGAGCCCGGCCCCCAGAGATCGGCTTCGGTCGCGGCGTTCGAGTTCGTGCCGTTGCTCGGTCGCATCGGCTGCAGATTGAGCCCGTCGCAATTCCTGGCGAGACACAGAGACCACGGTATTCGCCAGCTGAATCGCACGCTCATATTCCTGACTGTTCAGTGCCTGTTGAGCCGCCTGAAGTTGCGGTCGGACGGCCGTGACATCGGCCTTATATCCCGATCGATAAAAGCTTTCCGCCTGACGCAGTTGACCGAAGATTCGCGACGGTACTCCATGATGCCGCAGCAAATTCAGTTTCCAGTGCGTGCAGAACAGGTTCGAGCGCCTGCAATTGCGACTCCAGTTGCCGCTGTTCGGTCGTGCAAACCGGGATCTCACGATGGCTGAACTCTTTGGAATCCACCTGCATCTGAATGGCCGACTGTGCCTGTGAGGCGCGCGAAAATCCCTGCTTCAGATGTTCAGTTGCCGTTTCGGCTTCTCCCAGATTCAACAGCTTCAGACATTCGTCGCAATGGTGCTGAATGGTCGGAAACAGAGGTGACGGATCGGAGTCGGCTTCGCAGAATTTCATGCCGCCAAGGCGAAGCGATTTCAGCCATTCGGAAGTCTTTGTCAGCTTTTCGCTCAGCTCATCAATCCCGCGTCGATGCTGCAAAATACGTTCGGTCAACTGCCCGACACGGCGAAGCAGTTCACTTGCTGCGGTCTGAATCGATTGACTACCGATTGGATCTGCTACCACGATCAGTTCCGCATTGACCCGCTGTTCGGCGACTTTGTCGAGCGACGATTGATACGGCTCAACCGAAAGCTGCAGTGTCTGCAATTGAGCAAGCTGCTGCTGAATTCGTTGCCATGATTCTGTGAGCGACGCATCAAGGCGCACGACCTGTTCATGTGCGTCCTCAAGCCGATCCAGTGCTTTTGCGCACTGATCGAGCGCCGGTACCCGAGCGCCGGTACCAGTCACTATGAGAGGCCAGTCACTATGAGAGGCCATCAGGTTTTTGCGGTGTTTTTTTTGATGCCTCCAAAGTTCCAGACACCTTTTTCAACGCGATTCCATGCTCCTGGGAGTAAATCTGGGACAGTCGAAGTAGTACAAGCTGGCCGGCCGTGCCTGGCGGTTGGACTCAACTGTTCAAATCCGGTTCGGATCTTGTATGATGCCGGGGCGATTGATCCGAATGGAGCTTTTGAAAGGGAGTGATCATGGTGATTCGAGCACTGGTTTTTGGAGCCTGTGCGGCTGCCATCGTCCTGCTGAATGCCCAATCTGCGACAGCTCAGCAGCCAAAACCGCTGCCAGTGAATCCGGTGATCGCCAATCCCATCGATCCCGCCTCACTCAACGCTCCTCCGGCTTTCGGAGATTCCGCACCGGTTGAAAAGAAACCTGTTGAACTTCCAGCTCTGAAATCGGAACCGTCCGAATCCTCCGAAGTGGCGCTAACAATATGGAAGCCCAAATTGAGAGTCGTTCTGCTGACAAAATCGGGAACGCTGGACAAGCCACTACCGTATCATCGTTCAGAGGATGATTTTCCAACATTTTTCACACCCGATGAAGTTGTTCCGCTCCCAAACACCGCCAAACGCACGGCACAAAAGATGACCGCGCCAGGACAGCCATTTGCGACCCTGATGTGCGATGAGGTCACAGTGGAAGCGAAGGCATCAGAAACCGGAGAACTGGCCTACAGCGTTTCCTGCAAAGGGAAAGCGATCCTGAAAATCGACGACTACACAGTCACTGGCGATTCAATTTCTTCGGACGAAGGCAAATTGACGATCACCAATGCTGTCGTCAAAAGCGAAAAGGCAACTTTGACGGCCGAGAAAATGCAGATTCAGTTGCCGATTCTTGGCGTACGGGTCGAACCAAACTCCGCTGCACCTAATGGGAGTCGTGACTCTTTGCAACAGGATCCGGAAGTCGCTGTGCCATTTGAACGGGGGCCAGAGGCCATTGTGCCACGTCCTTTTTCACCGTAAGCCAGGCTGAAGACCTAAGATACTACAAGCGGCCAGAAATGAGTCCGGCGAGCGGAGCGGTGTGAGCCCTCCGGTACCTCGTTCTTGTACCGGCAAGCTGACGCATGCCGCTCACCGATGGTCTTACTCATGACCGCGCGGAGTATAACACCCCTGCCGGATTCAGGGCGTCCGCAGATTCGCGATCAAAGTTCATTGATCGAGCCGGAATCAGTAGCCATTGTCGGATTGAATAGCCTCACCGTAATCCGCTGCGCCGGATGTGAGGAGCCGGGCAAAGACGTCTGGCGACAAGTCATTTGACATGAACACGACCGCACCGTCACAAAAGGCCACGTTCACACCGCCGACATGTGCCGAGGTCGGCGCCAGATACCAGTGAGAGGGTGCGTTGATGATGCGATCGGCGTTCAGCAGAACGTGGTGGGGACAGTCAAATCTCGCATTTGTCATGATCGCTTCGAAGTGCAGGCTCTGTGGCTCTAAACTCGGAGTCCACTCGCCGAATTTCGGCATGAGATGAACTCCGTAAGGGTTTCGAAAACAGGCTGTTCCCATTCCGAAGCCATGACTGGCCAGCGGAGCCATGAAACGCATACGCCACAGAATGCTGGCAGGGTCTTCGCCTCCGGGCGGTGGAATAGCCCAGTCTCTGGGTTTGTTGCGTTCACTCAACATGAGTGTGTGGCTGGCTCCATCACCCTGATCAAGACGCCGGATCGGAAAGGACTCGTTCTGAGGTTTGGGACTAACCCAGAACACGCCTGTTGCTGCGGTGATCAGATCTTCCTGTTGGGTGACTTCAGCGTTGTTGTCCCAATCCAGCCCGGCCAATCGTGACGATGCTCCGTCAGCATAAACAGGGAATTTTTGATAATACGCATATAGGTATCCATCCCAATCATCCAATCGTGGCCCCGTCCCTAGCCCCGACCATTTCGTCACATTCACGTTTGAGATCAAGTCCGAATGAAACCCCATCGGTTCATTACAAGTCTTTGTCATCAGCCCGTAACCGACGTTCACTACATACGACAGACCTCGGGAAATCTGCTGATTCGCTTCGTCATCCGGGCAGACGAGAACAGACAAGTGAATATCCGGTGGCATCGTAATGTCAAGTCGATCAGCGACGGACCCGAGCATCAATGTGTGGCAGAATCTCCGTCGTCCAGACCGCACTCTGTCCATCTCGCGGACTGAAAACCGACGGGTTGAAACCGTTAAGTGTCGTGCTGTAGCCGATGATTCCCAACGACACGTTTTTTACGTTGTTTTGGAATTGCAACAGGCGGGCTGCCGACCGTGCATTCTGAATTGCCGGCAAAATGAGCGCCATCAACACGGAAATGATGGATATCACGACAAGCAGTTCGAGAATCGTAAACCCGCTGCGGGGACTCCGATTGCGATGTCTCATACGGACTGGCCCTTGACTGCGATTTTCACCTGGTTTCACCGCGTGGAACCACGACCTCCAGCGAGAGTCGCAACTTCATAAACGTATTTCCCTGGTTTCCTCCGGCACTTTTTTTATCTTCCCGAATAGGCGATCAGCCATGCGGCGTCCATGGCGTGAAATCAGACGCCGTGAATCGCATATTTTACCACGGAATACACGGAATACACGGAAAGGAATCACAGACTCACGGATGACGGCGACTGTGAATTATTGATAGCAATTTGAGCAATTGTGCTCCACAAAGTACTTGCATTCTTTCAATGCTCACTGGAGCTCTTTCCGTGTATTCCGTGTATTCCGTGGTTAACAAATGCGATTCGAATTCCTGCGGCTACTTCGAAGCCTCCTTCTGCAGCAGCATCGCAGTTGCCAGCCGCAGGACATCGTTGTCTTCGCGAGCTGACGATTCCAAGATGTCGAAGCGTTTCGCACCGACGCAGTACGCTGTGAACGAAAAACCTGCAGGATCTTCCATCTGCTTCAGGAACGGGGCGGCAGCTTCCAAAGCCATGCTCGCCCGGTCCACACGCTGGCCGAGATCGGCAATGACAAACGCGATCATGCGCTGGTCTGGTGCATCGGGTTCCTGCTTCAACCGGTCAACAAAGTACTGCATCGATTCATCGACCTCTACGCCCGCCAGCGCGTTGAGGAAATGGCGATTTGCGACATAGTAATCATCGAACGGCACGTCGCCAGGATATCGCAGTTGTTCGGCCAGTTGAGCCCCATAGTCGCTGAGTTCAATCGCCATCTTCAATTCCGGACACTCGCGATCCAGATGCCGGGCGAAGCTGACGGTGGAATGCAGATGCGAGACGTCGATATGATAGCCTCCGTCCGCAAACAGGAACTCACGGCCCAGAATGAGTTCACGCAGCGAAGCATTTTGCTTCAGCAGCGGTTGTCGTCGTTCCACATCACGGCGGACATTGGCCTGCAGGTCGCTGTAAATGTTGCGCACCATCATGGCCGCTGCCTGACGGCGTTCGTCCGGCGTCATCTGAGGCATGACCTGGCCCATGGCCGTCACCGTGTTGCAGGTACCGTGTGTTCTGAGCAGCAGCTTCAGCCCTTCCACAATGTGTGCGCCTTCGTACAGGGCAAGGTTGAGCAGTTCGTCGAGCCCCGGACCAGGTTCCTGTGTCGCTTCGGCGACTTGTTTCGCGATTGCGGCTCGGACTGAATCTGTTTCATTGATCGTGCGGAAATAGGCCCAGGCATCGGCCAGTTGACCGGCATCCAGAAACCGCTGGCCGACTTCACGAGCCGCCGCAGTGTAGGCGTCTCGAAACGCAGATTCGTGTTCTTCCGGGATGCTCCGCAGCGACGTTGGCTGCGTGATCGGCAATCCCAGTCGATGCCGCACACGAATCAGCTTGGCATCGAACAGTCGATGAAAGTCGCCCTGGTCAATCAACGTTTTCTCGGCAGCGTCCAAAATTGCATCGCTGGCGTTGGCCGAAGAACTCGCTTGCTTATTTCGTTCAGATTCGAAAAGTTGAATCGCTGTCATTTGAAACACTATTCTGTGGAATGGGCCGGTGATATCAGCCTCGTGACGTTGTTGTCGAAAATTCGATCTCAGGAATGCGAGTCGGCGGAGCGACATCGCCTACGTACCACACGTCCCGCAGCCTCCACCTCCGCTGGCCTGCACG
>JAYSPO010001594.1:0-1769 GCA_043722015.1 Candidatus Kuenenia sp.
CTACGCCTACGGCTCGCCGTTAAACGATTTTTTACTTATTCAGCACCTCATCCAGATTCATCATCTCATTGCACAACATGGTCCATGCCGCCAGAGTTCTCGCGTCAAGGCTGGCGTCCGGTTTGGTTTCGCCCGTCTTGATCAACTCAGCCGCATCTGCATCATGATCCCCGTAAAACGCAGTCAGCTGGCCGAGTGACTCCGCAAGAATCTGCAGCTCTTCAGCTCGGAATTCGCGACAGAGCAAACGCTTTCCGGCCCATTGCAGGCGCTGTTCGTCGGTCGCTCCCCCCTGTTTCAATGTGTGCTCAGCGAGGCGACGAGCGGCTTCGACAAACTGGATGTCGTTCATCGTCACCAATGCCTGCAGAGGCGTGTTGGTGCGTTCACGGCGAACGGTACACTGTTCCCGGTTTGGCGAGTTGAAGATATCCAGCGACGCCGGTGGTGCCATCCGCTTGACGAATGTGTACAGACTGCGTCGGTAAAGGTTGTCACCGGTATCCTGAACATATCGAGACGTCGTGCTGCCTGTCATCGCAATCGATTCCCAGACGCCTTCCGGCTGATACGGCTTCACGCTGGGCCCGCCGATCGTTGCAACACGCAGGCCGCTGACTTCCAGGGCATAGTCTCGCACCATTTCGGCATCCATGCGGAACCGAGGCCCGCGCGAGAGCAGCCGGTTAGCTGGATCTTTCTCCAGTTTTTCAGGAGTCAGGATCGCAGACTGTCGGTACGTCGCGGACATCACGATCAGCTTGACCAGCTGCTTCATGTCCCAGCCGCCCTCACGGAATTCGACCGCCAGCCAGTCGAGCAGGTCCTGATTGATCGGAATCTCGCCGGACACACCAAGGTCGCCCGTCGTGCGGACCAGACCCGTGCCGAAAATTTCCTGCCAGAACCGATTGACCGTGACACGAGCCGTCAGCGGATGTTCAGGCTGCAGCAGCCATTTCGCAAACCCCAGCCGATTGCGCGGTGCGTCTTTCGGAAAGGGAGGAAACGCACTGGGTGTCTCCGGAGACACCTGATCGCGACGCTGATCGTACTCGCCGCGGAATAAGACATAGGCCGTCGCCGGATCATTCTTTTCATGCATCACATGGGCGATCGTGCCGCGGGCTCGAATGTCGGCTTCTTCTTTTTCCAGCGCCGCGAGGCTGGTCGTACGTTCTGTAAACGCTGGATCAAATTTCTTCAGCCAGAAGTTGTACAGTTCGTTCGATTCTTCTGCCGTGCGTTGATCCACGGCTTTTGCCAGTGTCGCCTGAAACCGGCTGAGCTTTGCCAGAGAATCGACCTCCGCTGCCGACAGCACACGCCTCTGAATTCGCAGATTCTGAATCGATCCGGTAAACGGTTCACTCGCAGAGCGCGATCCGATCTTCCACGGCACTTCCGTGCGAATGGTGGAACCGTCGAGCTTATCGCTTTCGATGTTCTTTTCCTGCACCGCGCCGTTGATGAAAATCTGCAGACCAGACGCCTTACGCGAACCGTCGTATGTCACCGCAACATGCACCCATTCGTTCGCTGGCACCTGAGCCTTGCTCACAGCCTTCATGCCCTGCTCCGGCCAGGCACTGATAACGTGCATTCCGATGCGGCGCTGCTGCATCCAGAAATCCCAGCCGCGATACTTTGGGCCGACATCCATCCGCGCACAGATCGCACCGTTTCCGTCATTTGCCGGAACGTTGATCCATGCCGCGCACGAAAACGGTTCATCGCCTTCGAAATCTCCAGCGTCGGGCAGTTCACAC
>JAYSPO010001595.1:0-1300 GCA_043722015.1 Candidatus Kuenenia sp.
AAATCCCTTTACCGTCACACGTGCGTCTATCACTGTCCGTCTGGGCGGAGCAATCGGAGGAACGGGCATTGTGCTGAATGCGGCGCAGCCCAATCCCAACCCTTTCTCCAGAAGCGTAATGCTTTCGGTGAGCAATTCGGGGACGATAACCGCCAGTGGCATCAATACACCCGCAATCACGACAACAAATAATTCATCAGTTATCGAATCTGTTGAAAACAATTCAACCGGAACGATACAGGGCATTTCAGGTATTTTTGAATATATTGTCAACTATGGCTCTATATCCATCGCAAATAACTCGGCAATAAATTCTACATCTCTGAATCTTAGTCCGGTTTTTACATCAAATATACTCAACTACGGCTCTGTCACAAATAATAGCGCGCTTTCGACGATATCCTACACCGGGGTTTTCGACGGATTTCGTGGGATCTATAATCATGGTCTGATCGAAAATCTGGGGTCTGGCGATGCTGTCGGGTCGGGCGCCGGGTCTGCTGGAACCTTGATCTGGAATTATCAGTCGGGACTGATCCATGCGACATCCGGCGTGGCGATCAGGATTTTGGGTAATACCAATCAAGCCTCGATCATCAACGAAGGTGTGATCACCGCGCCTTCGACCGCGATCGCTGTCGACGGTTCGCTGCAACTGACGAACAAGGGAATCATAAACGGCGATGTTCTGGCAGCCAGGGGTTACTTCGTTGAAGGTTCGACCATCAACAATCAAGGCGGCACGATCAACGGCAATGTCGACCTGTCGAACGCATTCGCTTCTCAGACCCGAAATGTCTTTCTGGCTGTTGGCGGCCATTTGAACGGCAACCTCGTGCTCGGCAATGGTGGCGACACGCTGGTGGCTGAATTGGCCGCGAACGGCAGACCGGCGGGGATCAGCGGGACGATATCCGGCGGCCCGGATTCAACGCTTCACTTTCTGGTCGACAGCAACCGTGCCGCGACTTTGGCCGCTCCAACCTTTTTTTCGACATTGGTTTATGATCTCTCCAACAATGCCGCGCTGGTTCTCACCAACGCGACCCCTTCAAGCCGGTCGCTCAGCTTCGTGGGCACGGGCAGTGTCGATCTTACCGCTGATCTGAGTGGCAGCGGGTTCAGACCGATCCTCGATGTCGACGCCACCGGTCTTGATTTCATCACGCGCGGAACGCTGTCATTCAGTGGTCCAGGCGTCGCCGTGCACACCAGCAATGGCAATTTCACCAACGGCGGAACAATCCGGGTCAGTGACAATTCGGGCTCGCTGGCGCGCGCAATTTTCGGGTCCGGCCAT
>JAYSPO010001596.1:0-1904 GCA_043722015.1 Candidatus Kuenenia sp.
ATCCTGACGGCAATCGGATTTGATTTTGAACGCGGCCGGCTGGATCGATCCACGCATCCTTTCACGGCTCAGATGGGAGCGCATGACGTCCGACTGACGATTCGTGTGCGCGAAGATGATTTGCCCAGTGCCGTACTGACAACCCTTCACGAAGGCGGGCACGGCCTCTACGACCAGGGTTTCATGCCCACGGATCGTGATTCATTTCTGGGAGAATCGCCCAGCATGGGACTGCATGAGTCGCAGTCACGGCTGTGGGAAAATCATATCGGTCGCAGTCAGTCATTCTGGCATCGGTGGTTTCCGACGATTCAGGCAGTTTTTCCGGAAGCGACTGCGGGACTCAGTGGCGAAACGTTCTTTCAGGTCGTGACGGCAGTCAAGCGAGGTTCCAGCCGCGTCAATTCTGATGAAGTCTCATACCATCTGCATATTCTGCTGCGTTACGAACTTGAACGGGCGCTGATTTCCGGTGACTTGACGGTTCACGATCTGCCGGGTGCCTGGAATGAGCGATGCCGTTCACTGCTTGGAAACTCACCGGCGAGTGCCCGCGATGGCGTGCTGCAGGATTCGCACTGGGCGGTCGGCATGTTCGGCTATTTCCCGTCGTACACAATCGGCAGCCTGTATGCAGCGCAGCTGGCAGAGGCATATCAAACGGCCCATGGCCTGACCGGCGATCTTGACGGCAGCGAGTTCCAGCATCTGCTGGCATGGCTGCACAGTCATGTGCATCAGATCGGACATCGCATGCCGGCGGAAGACATTGTTCGAAAAGCCACAGGTAGCGGCCTGGATTCCGCCGCGTTCTTCCGCCACATTGAACGTACCAGTCGCTGACATCGGCGTACCTTTCACAAGGCCAGGCGTGGAACGCATCAGCGATGGCTTCCTGTCGATACTCTTCCTGCTATAATGCCAGCCGTCAACTCCGGAAGTGTACGCGGATCTGGTGACCGTCGCGGGCTTCAAACCCGTTGTGGCGGCTGAAAAGTCGCCGGGAGGGTTCGATTCCCTTCCACTTCCGCTTCTTCATTTACTCGCGCCGAGCGACATTGCCGCAAGATCGCGCACGTTCGCCGACGTTTAAGTCGGCATTGCGATACGACTTTTGCGAAACATAGTAAACAGGCGAGCGGCAGGGCGTCAGCCCTCCGAGTGTGCTGTGTCTGCGTGAATCTCAAGGCCATGCCAAATTGAAACCTGGGATTGCGGTTAACGGTCTTGATAGAGAAGTTTGTTGCGTTCACTCACGTTCGACACGGAGTGCTGCCCAGTGAAGGCAATCGCGGCGAAATGGCGGGAACCCGATACCGGCGGCGAGATCGTTTTCAGAGCAACGCACTTAGTGCAGATGCGGTGGTTCCAGAAATGTGATTCCATACGCCAGGAGAACGCCGGCCGTCAATGCCACGGTCAGACGGAATCGGTTGTGCGCGTGGAACTCCATTTCCGGCAACAGATCGCTCAGCGCAATGCATAGGAACACGCCGGCAGAAAATGCGATCACGGCACACACCACGGTGTCCTGCATACCACTGAACTGCCTGATTCCAAGAACAAACAACGCGGCTCCGAGCGGACACATCGTAGAGAAGATCAGGTTCACGAGAAAACGAGATTGACTCTTCCAACCGCTGCCTGCCATCAGCGAAGTGATTGATACGGCGTCGAGCGGTTTGTGGAGCATGATCGCCAGAAACGTGCCGAGTCCGTAAAACACCATTCGCGTCGGATACTTGGCGTCGGCCTCAACACTCGCGGCCAAAGCGATTCCGTCAATGAGAGTGTGCAGCGACAGGCCGATCGCGATGCCGAGCCAGCTCAATTGATGCGCGTGATGACAATACGGCTGCCCAATCACCGGCAACGCACTCGCACTGGCACTCGCACGTCGACCA
>JAYSPO010001597.1:0-3259 GCA_043722015.1 Candidatus Kuenenia sp.
TGAAGAAAAACAGGCCGCTTTCGAAGGCATCGGACGGCGTTCCTTGTAGTCGCGAATGGCGTTGAGGTGATCTCTTGTCGGATCAGGATCGAATTGTCATCACCGGAATTGGACTGACTTCCCCGAACGGAAACAGTCTGGCGGAGTTCCGTCAGAATCTTCTGAATGGGAAGTCCGGTGTGGTCAATTACGAAACGCGCTATATGGGCCATGTGCTCGCTGGCGTCTGCAATTTCGACGAACTGCGGTACCAAAAAAAGAAAGACATCCGCCGCGGAACCCGAGCCGGTTCGATTGCTGTTTATTGTGCGAATGAAGCCGTCCGCGACTCAGGGCTTGACTGGCCAAACGTCGCGCGCGACCGAGTCGGCGTTTACATCGGAATCACAGAGCATGGCAATGTGGAGACTGAAAATGAGATCTACGAAATCTCAAAGTTTCAGTACGACACCAAAGTCTGGTCACATCATCACAATCCACGAACTGTCGCCAATAATGCTGCGGGCGAGGTGACGCTGAACATGGGCATTACGGGGCCGCACCTGACGCTCGGTGCGGCCTGTGCCGCAGGAAACGCTGGATTTATTCAGGCAGCCCAGATGCTGCGGCTTGATGAGGTTGATATTGCGGTCGCAGGCGGCGTGTCAGAGAGCATCCACACGTTCGGGATTTTTGCCAGCTTTGCAGCTCAGGGAGCTTTGGCAACGCACGAAGATCCAACGAAAGCCTGTCGTCCATTTGACATTAATCGCAATGGCATCGTCGTCGCTGAAGGCGGCGGGATCTGCACGGTTGAACGTCTTCCCCATGCATTGGCACGCGGGGCGAAGATTTATGCGGAAATCATTGGCTATGCGATGAATTCGGACGCTCGAGATTTTGTTCTGCCAGACGCCAATCGGCAGGCTGAATGTATTCAATTGGCGATGAAACGAGCAAAAATCAACGCAGATCAGATTGATATCGTCAGCAGTCATGCGACGGCGACAGAACAAGGCGATATTGAGGAGGCAAGCGCGTTGCGGCGAGTTTTTGCCGACAGCAAGGCCGTCATCAATAATACGAAGAGCTTTATCGGGCACGCGATGGGTGCTGCAGGGGCTTTGGAAATGCTGGGCAATTTACCGTCGTTTGACGATGGAGTTGCCCACGCTACAATCAATCTGGACGATCTTGATCCAAGGTGCGCGTTGCCAAATCTCGTTATCAATCAACCGCGAGAATTGGGCAATGTGAACTGCATTCTGAACAATTCATTCGGTATGCTGGGCATCAATTCGGTTGTCATCGTGCGTAAGTATCAGGGCTGAGTGACTATCCGAAAAGGTGTCTGACCCTTTGGAGGCGAGTCGATTGTGTTGGTGTTTCCGTCATGCCGGAGAGGGTCAGACCCCTTTTCGGGTTTCCTCTGACGGCTTGTGAGCAAAACGGCGCTGGCAGCCAGTGAATTGTTTTTTTGTGGACTTTGGATTGCTCAGAAGCATCCATTTGAACAGTGCGAGGGTGGTTAAATGACGTCAGATCAGATTCGGCAGGTGATTCTGGAAATTCTGGAGCGGATTGCTCCGGACGAGGATCTCACCGATCTGGATGACGTACGCCCGTTCCGCGAACAGATGGAACTGGACAGCATGGATTTTCTGGATATTGTGATGGAACTTCGGAAGATGTACCGCATCCAGATTCCAGAAGAAGATTATTCGAATCTCAATACCATGGCGGGCACCGTCAATTATCTGCTGCCGCGGCTGAAGGATGTTGCGGTTGGAGCGTGAGGTGAGGGTCGTGCGAAAATAACAGCTAACATCCCAAGGCGCGATTTCTGTAGCTTGGACATTCATGTCCGAGTCTTAGCCCGACAGCGTTTCTTGGCCATGCGACGGACATGAATGTCCATCCTACATACGACACTCATCGGTCGGAAGGTTTCTGCTGTGCGTTATGACACCGTCATTATCGGTGCCGGAATGTCCGGTCTGTCTGCTGGCGTGCGTTTGGCATACTTCGAAAAGAACGTCTGCATTCTGGAGCGTCACACCACGGTTGGTGGTCTGAATTCGTTCTACCGACTGCGAAAACGTAACTACGATGTCGGGCTCCACGCCGTCACGAATTATGCCGAGCCCGGCACAAAACAGGGACCGCTCAGCAAGCTCCTGCGGCAACTGCGAATGAAATGGGAAGACTTCGACCTCCGCCCGCAACTTCGGTCTTCAATCGTCTTTCCCGACTGCGCGCTTCATTTTACAAACCAGTTCAATTTCTTCGTTGAGCAAATCGCCGCTGCGTTTCCGCAGCAGATCGATGGCTTTCGCAGGCTGGTGACTCGCATCGCCGAACATGATGCGCTCGATCTTGAACGCTCGGCCCTGTCCGCGCGGCAGGTCGTGTCCGAATACATTCGGGATCCGCTGTTGATCGACATGATCTTCTGCCCGTTGATGTTCTATGGAAGTGCAACGCCACGCGACATGGACTTTAATCAGTTTGTGATCATGTTTAAAAGCATTTTTCACGAGGGTTTCGGACGACCATTCGATGGCATTCGCCTCATTCTGAAACGACTGGTGAAGCACTTCAAGGCTCTGGGCGGACATTTGAAGCTGCGTGCCGGAGTCCAGGAAATTCGTCAGACCAATGGTGTCGCGACGTCAGTGCTGCTGGACGACGGGACTGAGATCGAAGCCGATAATATCCTGTCATCAGCAGGTGTGGCGGAAACCATGCGGATGGTCGATCCCAATGCTCCGTTGATGAAGGCCGAACCGGGCGACATTTCTTTTGTGGAATCCATCAGCGTGCTCGATTGCGAACCAGCATCGCTGGGGCACCGCGATACGATTGTGTTCTACAGCGATTCCAAAGACTTCCATTACGAACGTCCAAATGTGCCCGTCGATCTGCGAAGCGGCATCGTGTGCTCGCCAAATAATTTCGACTATTCGCAACCGCTGGAAGATGGGCGAATTCGCATTACAGCTCTGGCAGATCCGCACTATTGGTTGAATCTGCCCGAGGAAGAATATGTTGCTGCGAAGGATTACTGGAACTCACAGATCATCCAGAGTGCGTTGAAGCACCTGCCGGATTTTCGTCCGCATGTGGTTGACACGGACGTTTTTACTCCGCGCACAATTCGGCGATTCACCGGGCATGTGAACGGCTGCGTGTATGGCGCGCCACAGAAATTTGTCAACGGCCAGACGTCGGTTCGCAATCTGTATCTCTGCGGAACCGATCAGGGTTTCCTCGGCATCGT
>JAYSPO010001598.1:0-2126 GCA_043722015.1 Candidatus Kuenenia sp.
CTGCGGCTCACGCGACGGTTCGGGTTTGAAATGAAACGACTTGCGATCACGCTGACCCACGGTCTCGAAGACCAAGGTCTCATCGATCTACAAGCCGCTGCTGCACCGGGACGGCCATCCCGGTGCAGCTTCCTTCTGTGAAGAAGACGCTGTGGTCACTGACATGTCAAGCATTGCCGCTGGTGATATTAGGTCTCAATTCAAAGAGACCTGACCCTTTATTTGCTTTACTTGGGCAAGGCATCCTTGTCGGCTTGTCTTTCTCGAATAACTCTTACTCGGCGATTCCTGACGAATAGTCTGCGATGCAATTCCTCAGCAAGTCGCTCAGCGGCTGCAATTCAGTCTCATACCTTGTCCAGCGGCCTCGGGACGACTGATACAGCGGTTGTCGCACCTGGACGACGCTGGCCGTCTGAACGGTACGTTGATTGCGATGAAAGCTGAGGCAGTCTGCAGACCATGGTAGTTGGCACGCTTTCAGCAGTCGTCGCACCTGTACCTCCGGATCCTGGACAAGGCGTTCGTAGTAAACGTCTGTGATTCGGCCCGGCATAACGCAATGCCAGTGCTGCATGAGTCGAGCGTAGTCCTGATACTGCTGCGCCAGCCACGACAGATCACTCGTTGAAAGCTGCAACTGAGTGTCCTCAAAGAGTTGCCCGTAACAGGACAGGCAGACATCACGCGGATCACGGCAGCAGTGAATGATAGTCGCGTAGGGGAAGGCGCTGGCGATCAGCCCGAGGTTCAGGTAGTTGCCGGGCAGCTTATCGACAACCCGTTCCGCCTGTGGAGAGATCTCGGTGAGTACGGCGTCGTAATTGTCCGCTGTGGATTTTCGCCATTCCGGCGTGAGAGCCGCGAGTTTCGAGCGCGTTTCCGGCGGCCCGAATTGCTGCTCGAAGGCTACAGGCCAGAACGACAATTCTCCGCCAGCAGCTACTTCTGGATGACTCGACAGCATTTGCTCAATCAACGAAGTCCCTGAACGCGGCATTCCCACGACCACAATCGGTCGTGGTGAGTCGCTGACTGGCGGCAATGACTGCATGAACCCGCAGTCGAACACGGCGATCAGATCATCGACGCACCGCGTTCGCACTGCGGGATCATAGCCCTGTCCCTGAACGCTTCGAAAATGGCGGGAGCACTCGTTGCCCTTCGTCCAGTGCTCGAATGCTTGCGCATATTCACCCACATGATCAAAATGCGTGGCGAGCGAAAAGGCAATCCGGGCCCGGTCCTTTGCGCTTTGAGTGTGCTCCGACACTTGCTGCATTTTCTGCAACTGAGCTGCAGAAAATTGATAGTGCGAGGCAGTCACCAGACGTGACAATGACAACCAGACTGATGGCTGATCCGGATGAATCTCCAGGCTTTCTTCGAACGAATTCACGCATCCGGCAAGATCCCCGATCGACTGCAGCACCGTTCCGATTTCCAGCGCAATCAAAGCCGGGTCAAAACCGCCCGCCCGAGCCGTCTGCAGAGCCGTCATCGCTGCCTCTGACTGCCCGAGTTTTGCATGGGCGCGTCCTTTTTGAAAATGTGCGACCATCGTTGCTCCGTTGATGTCGATCGCCTGATCCGCAGCCGCCAAAGCAGGCAGCCATTGACCAAGGGTCATCTGGATTGCCGCGAGATTCGACCAGTACTCCGCATTCGTCGAATTCAGCTCTGTTGCCCGGCTGATGTAGTCAATTGCGTCAGAAGACCGGCCTGGTGAGCCAGTAAACCGGACAAATGCCAGGCGTCGGCGTGCGTCGGGTCGGCTCGAAGAATCGCGGCGTATCCCTGCGCCGCGACCGCGTGTTCGCCTGCCTTGTGCAATTCCACGCAGCGCATGAACAGTTCTGATATGTCGGACATGAACGCGAACTCTCCATTTGATTCACTGAACGTGGCGTGGACGATTGAGGTGCACAGATGCGTATGATTTTCATTTTCCGTTGTGGCACAATACGATTCTTCGATCGGATATGAAAGTGGACGCAGCGAATCGCTCTTCTGCAACCTGTAATTTCAAAGAAACATAACGTGACAATGCTTGTTTCAGATTCTGTCGTGCTCGGTTCCAGATCACCTCAACGGCGTGAATTGCTGGCGTCGATCGTGGGGTCGCA
>JAYSPO010001599.1:0-1849 GCA_043722015.1 Candidatus Kuenenia sp.
CGGGATCGCCGTTCCGGCACTTGGCCGAGCAGCCGGAGCGGCGCTTCGCCTGGTCCGGCCTGGAGATTCAACCACGCCCGCGCGGGGTCTGCTTCCTGCTTCTTGATTTTCCTGCAGCAGATCGGGACTTCGCTGCGACTGCAGATCCGAGTCCCAGTGAGATCATTTTCTTTTCTTCACACAACGGGGTGACGCTGCCGGGCTGAGACAGCATTTCGGCCACGGTTGTTTCTCGAAACACCTTTTCTGTTGCCGCCATGGCGTTGTCGAGTCGGCGATGCAGAGGACACAGATTTGTGCCGTGCGACTGGATGTTAAGGGGACATCGAAGAATGCGTTTGATGGGTTCGACAGCATTGACCACATCGAAAATCGTGAGGTTCTTTGGGTCACTTGTCAGCAAAAAACCACCGTGCAGTCCGCGCTGCGAAGTTACCAGGCCACCACGCACTAATCCCTGCATGAGCTTGGAAAGATACGGCAACGGCACCTGAGTGATCTCAGCCAGTTTCTTTGCCGTACACGGCTGCCCCTCATGCTGAGCAATCGTGACAATGGCACGCAGGGCATATTCAACGGTTTGTGAAATCATGGATCAGTGTTCCGGAGTCGCCGCTTCAGTGGGAACAAACGCTTTGATCCGGCAGTCTAGGATCTTGATATCCTGAATTACAATCGGCGTCTTGACGCTAAATGCGATTCAGCAGTTCTCTCTTCTTGGCGGCGAATTCTTCGTTGGTGATGTAACCCTTTTCCATCAATCCGCCGAGTCGTTCGAGCGTGGCAATGACGTCTTCACCGCTCTTCTGATTCAAAGGCATCTCCACCTCTGCACAGGACTGTGTCGGTTGAACACCAAACGAAGGTTGAGCTGCTGGCGGCGAAACCTGGACGGGCGTCGGAGCTGCTGTGGACTGAATCGGTGCGGCCGGTACCATCACGCCGTCGCGCGAGACTACCGGCAGCGTTGACAGGTTGACGGTTCCGTATTGGCTGGTGAACGTAATCGACTGCCCGCCGCCTTGTTGCTGACCGAAACCGCCGATCTGGTGCTCCAGCGTGTCGTAGACCCAGGGTTGTCCGCCGGTCGTCACTGCCAATCGATGATTGTTGGCAAAGTATGCGTAGCGGACCGTGTTCTGCGAACCGATCGCGCTGGGCGTTCCCAGTTCTCGCGGCCACCAGTTTGCCGACGGGTCGGGAACAAACAGACTGTTGGCAGACCCGATCTGGCCGGCGGCCTGTGACTGTGAGTGCATTCCGTTCTGACTCTGCGATTGGAACGAGCCACTGAACGGGGTTGTCTGATGATTGGCCAGCGCATTGGAGATGTCACTGCACAGGTTATTGACAAGGCATTTGAGATGATTGTTGAACAGGTCGCTGACCATCGTCATGCCGCCACTCATCCACTGTCCCGAGCCGCCGAATTCCGGATGGCTGAACTGGGCCATCGACCCGTTGCCGTTCTGCACCGCAATCAACATGTGGGTGACCGCATCGGTCGAGACGCCGTGACGCTGGGAAAGGTTCTGAACGAGCTGAATACCTGAGGGGGAGAGATTGGCCACGATGAAAGGTTGTCCTGAGATTCGTCAAAGAAGATCGATTTTTGCTGCGTAAAGGTGATTTGCCTGCAGCGGCTAATTATCAGGCTGCCGTTCGGCTGAGAGAAGCGGCATCACAATGCATTCCCAAAGTTCATGCAACAATCGTTGATTGGAGCGAACTTAATCGGTGTGTCGCACTCATTCCACGTTTCAATTCGTCCACCTTCGGTGGCCCCGGCAAAAAGGTCGTTGCTGCGTCAATGCTTGATATTGGAGTAGGCCGGACCAAGCGCAGCGCA
>JAYSPO010001600.1:0-1059 GCA_043722015.1 Candidatus Kuenenia sp.
TCCGCTGATCGCGCGCTCCGGTTTGTCTGAACGGCGTTCTTCGATAGGCTGCGACAATCCGAAATCCGTCACCCAGACTCGACCATCTGCATCCAACAGCAGATTTCCCGGTTTGATATCATTGTGCAGAATTCCGGCAGCATGAGCGGCACGCAGCGCCTGCGTTGCCTGGACTCCGATTTTGGTAAAGCTGTTCCATGAAGTCCGCGTCAGCCTGCGGCGGCGGGAATTGTCTGCGTCGGGATCGGACATGGCTTCTGCCACAGGAATCGCTTTCATGGATCCTGACAGTCTTTGCGATTCCTGACGTTGAATTTCTTCGGCGTAAATGATGCCATCCGTTTCGCGGAGTCGATCGATGACGCGATCCAGGCCGACACCATTGACAAACTGCATCACGAAAAAACAGTAACCGTTCTCCTGACCGTATCGAAACACTGGCACGATATTACGATGCCGCAGTTGCGCCGTCGTCCGCGCTTCATGCTCAAACCGCGCGACCCATTCGGGGACGATGGAAACTCGCCATGGCAGAATCTTTACGGCCACGAGATGTCCGGATTGCAGATCCCTGGCCTGAAACACGACGCCCATGCCGCCCCGGCCGAGTTCGCTGATGAGTTCGCAGTTGCCGATCCGCGTAAACGGAAATCGGTCAGGCATGTTGCGCCGGATGGACTGCGCTTCTTTGGCGATGCGCGTGTGTTCCAGCATCGCGAGTACCGGGAACACGTCACGAATCCGTGCGGCGTGAGGCGGGAACCTGCGCGCGTAGAGTTCCATCGACGGCTTCTTGCCATGCCGCAGTTCATCCACAAACTGGGAGACCAGCAACTCAAAGGGTTCCCGCGAGCGCAGGGTGTGCGAATCATCGTTGACGGGCAGGCCCAGCAACTGAAATTCTGTGTCTTCATTGTCTGCGGGTGAAGGAACATTCATACGCTCAGCATACCAGATCGAAGCGGAGTGACTCGACGGCGAACTGTTTGCTTCGTAAAAAACGGGCTGCTGCGACGTGAATGCTTGATTTTTTGGTAGGCCGGACCAAGCGCAGCGCCG
>JAYSPO010001601.1:0-3978 GCA_043722015.1 Candidatus Kuenenia sp.
GCCGCGCGCTCAAGAATCAATCGCCCGTTATTCCCCGCAATCCGGACAGGCTCTGCAGCCTATCCAGACTAGATGTGTGGTACGATGAGGGCTCACGCCGCTCCGCTCGCCGGGGGCACTGCATCAGCCACGGGCAGACTCAAAACGGCGGGGCTTCGAATTCGTTTGGTGCGGCGGCGGGTTTTTGCTGGATGGGACGCAGCGCGGGGCGGGGGACAAACGGAGATTTTTCGCCGACCGGCTGTATCGGCGCGCCAAGACCGTCATCGTCGCGGCTGATGTACTCTTCCGGTAGTGCCTCGCCCGGTTCCAGCTGCATCTCAAACAGAAATCGTGACGCGACGGTTTCGCGGCGTTTGCCCCATTTCATGCGAGACTTCGCGCGAGTCAGCGTCAGATGATCCATCGCACGGGTGACGCCGACGTAGGCGAGGCGGCGTTCTTCGGCGATGTCTTTTTCTGAATCGGCATCAATGCTGCGCTTATGCGGCAGGAAACCTTCTTCCATGCCCACCAGATACACGCGAGGAAACTCAAGGCCCTTCGCAGAATGCAGTGTCATCAGACGCACTGCGTCCTTGTCCTGTTTCTCATCCCGGTCCGCTTCATCTTCACGGTCCATCAGGGCTGTGGTTTCCAGAAACCCTGAGAGCGACGGATCTTCTGTTCGTTCCACGTACTGGCCGATGGAATTGATGAATTCTTCGAGGACCGTTTTGCGGGTTTCCTGCTGAGCTTCCTCTTTGTATTGTTTGACGATTTCGGCTTCGTAGTTGATTTCCGACACGAGGCGACGACAGATCTCCGCGAGTTGCTGCGGATTTTCGTGCATCGCAGCAGCATAGCGTTGAAGCAGACTGCGGAATTCCGTCATCGCCTTGAGGGCCTTGGCTGGGATCACGCCCGCTGCGCTGGCTTCAGGCAGGATATCCCAGAAAGCAGTGCCTTTCTTGACGGCCATCTGGATCACTTTTTCCGTCGTCGTCGCCCCGATGCCACGTGTCGGCGTATTGATGATTCGCAGCAGACTCACTTCATCACGCGGCTGGTCAATCGTCTTCAGGTATGCCAGCAGGTCGCGAATTTCACGACGGTCATAAAAGGACTGGCCGCCGACCAGTAAGTACGGAACCTGTTGCCGACGAAATTCCTGTTCAAAAACCCGAGGCTGTTCGTTGGTGCGAAACAGGATGGCCACCTGCTTCGCCTTGACGCCCAGTTCTTTGATCAGATAGGCGATTTCACTGACAACGTTTTCCGCTTCCGCCGTTTCGTCGTCGAACACCTGAATGCGAATCGGGGATCCTGCTTTCTTGTTGGGGATCAGCGTCTTGTCATGCCGCTGCCGATTATGCTTCACCAGTCGATTCGCGCATTCCAGAATTCTGTCGGTGCAGCGATAGTTGTTTTCGAGCCGCACCACCCGAGCCCCCGGAAAATGGCCGGCGAAATTGATGATGTGCTCGACATCCGCACCACGCCAGCCGTAGATTGACTGGTCATCGTCGCCCACCACACAAAGGTTCCGATGGGGCTTCACGAGTGCTTCGATTAATTGGAACTGCACGCCATTCGTATCCTGATACTCGTCAATCTGGACATGATCGAATCTGGACTGGTGCCGTTGCAGCACGTTCGGGAATTCCTGAAACAGTTTGACAGTCAGGAGTAACAAATCGTCAAAATCCACGGCTCCACAGGCGCGAAGCTGCTTTTGGTAACGCTTGTAGCCCATGGCGGCGATCAGATCGAAATCCGTTTCGGTGTTGCTGCTGGCTTCGTGATCCTGGATTCCGTGCATTTTCCAGCGACTGATGCGGTTGATCAGATCACTCGGTTTCATGGCACCGTCGCCGAGGCGGATGTCTCGCAGAGCTGTGCGGGCTGCGGATTCCTGATCGTTGCGGTCATAGATCGCAAATTTTTTCGGATAACCCAGACAATCAATGTCTTCCCGCAGCACCCGGACGCAGTACGCATGAAACGTGGAGACGACCGGACGTTGTTTGAATTGCCGCCCGATCAGATGAATAGTCCGCTCCTTCATTTCTTTGGCGGCCTTGTTTGTAAAGGTCACCGACAGGATTCGATCCGGGCGAATTCCATGCGCGATCAGATTGGCCATGCGATATGTTATGACACGGGTTTTCCCGGTGCCTGCGCCAGCCAGTACCAGCAGCGGCCCTGACAGAATTGACGCCGCTTCACGTTGTGGAGGATTGAGTCCGGACAGATTCAACATAATTCAACACAGATCCGTGCCATTGAAGGCCGCAAATACCAGCAGAACACCCGCAGTTTCCGTCGCGGGGCGAGGCAGGCTACTCAGTAGTCTACTCGAACGCAATTCAGTGCTGTAGGGTGCGTCCAACTCAGAGCCGTCAGCTCTCCATTTCTGCAGAAACTGCATTTCACCTGCGAAACAGGCGCTCGTGAATCCTGCCTTGCGATCCTTTCTGCCGACCCGGCACCATGTGTCCGGTTGAAAATGCCGAACACAGGACATTTTCATCGAAAGCGCAGAAATCGTGGTTCCATCCGTCTGGACAGCACAAACCGGCCTGCGATATCAACCCGCCCGCCACGTCAGACCGGCACACGAATCACTTGAGACGTGAATCGGTCTGGCCTGGTCAGAACAGGAACTCTGAGTCAGAGACGATTCAAAGTTTCACAACAACAGGTCAGCAGTGCAAAGTGTTCTCACGATGGTTTTGCTGTCTCGATGAACGCAGATTTCTGAATCGCAGATTCAGCGACTCTGAGTTTCAAACGGACAACGAGGCTGAGTCTTCGATGGAACCAGCGGGCTTCGGCATTCTTTGCCGAAGAGGTTCAGTTGACGATACGCGACGAATATCAGCAAGGCCGAGTTACAAGCAATAACAAACAGATCGAACAACGCTGCGGAGTGCCGTTCGAAGCTCAGGGAATCATCACAACGCCGATTGACAGGAAGAATGACGCTGAGTTGATGAATCTGTTTTTCAGATTCATAACATCGGTCATCAGGATTTCTGTTGAAAGACCCAGTTGTAGCGATTCTGCTGAACTTCGATACCTGTCGGACCGATATTCAACGATACACAATGACGTTGAGTTTCGGGCACTTGCTGTTCGTCACGGAGGATTGAATGGCTACCAGGGTCAATGAAGACGTTACTGATGTCTGGGTTGCATACAAGCAGGATCAGAGCAATCAGGAGCTGCGGAACCGCTTGATGGAGCGGTATCTGTCGCTGGTCAGATACAACGCCGAACGAGTCTGGGCAAAGCTGCCCGAAGGCGTAGATCTGAATGACTTAATGTCCGCCGGAGTCTTTGGTTTGATGGATGCCATCGAAGCCTTTGACATGGACCGTGGTGTCAAATTTGAAACCTACTGTGTGCCTCGTATTCGAGGTGCAATGCTGGACGAACTGCGCACGATGGACTGGGTTCCACGTCTGGTTCGCAGCAAAGCCAGTAAGGTGGAAGCCGCACGAAAGCTTGTCGAAGCTCGTGTGGGCCGTCCGCCGACAGAAGTTGAAATCGCGGAGCAGATGGGCTTGCCGATTCAGGAATTTGAACGGATGAAATCGGACGCCAGCGCGGTCAATCTGGTGAGCCTCGAAAAGAAATGGTACGAAACTGACAGCTATAAGGACGTTCGCGAAGTCGATGTCGTCGAAGACATTAAGTGCGAAGATCCAACCGTGGGCATCCAGAAAATGGATGTGATGCGACTGGTCACCAAAGGACTCAATCGCAACGAACGCCTGATCATCATTCTGTATTACTACGAAGAACTCACCATGAAGGATATCGGCAACACACTGGGTTTATCGGAATCCCGCGTCAGCCAGATGCACTCCAGCATCGTCGCTCGCCTGAAAGAGCAACTCGAACGCCGTCGCCCGGAATTCGGCTGATTGTGACGTCAAGGCAGATCATGAAACACGCACACGCCCGGCACAGACTTCTGTGCCGGGCGTTTTT
>JAYSPO010001602.1:0-6243 GCA_043722015.1 Candidatus Kuenenia sp.
CTGGGACGGCGACGGCAAACTTGATCTGCTGCTGAACGGCACAAACGCGGAGTTCTGGCGTCAGGTTGCCTGCGACGCCGGGGTCTGGAAGTTTCAGCGAATAAGTGACGTCAGCTCGACAAAGATCGATGCCCACGATACGAGCCCGACGACCGTCGATTTCGACGCCGACGGTCACCGCGATCTTGTCATCGGGGCCGAAGACGGGCGATTCTATTTTCTCCGTGGCTCAGTCAGTGAAACGCAGGCGACAGCGAAATCAAATGGTGTCGCGTGTGCCCCGAATGATGAACCAGCGACGAAAAGTGCTGGACCGGCATCGAGCGATTCACCTCCTGAATTTCCTGGAAAACGCACGAAATGGAATGGCTTCGATCGGTTTGATTTTGAAGTGGAACTCAGGCCCGTCCTTGTCGTGGCTCCGAAAGAACCAGCTCCGGGGCGTCCATGGGTTTGGCACGGGGAATTTTTCGGGCACAAACCTGATCCGGATATCGCACTGCTCAAACGCGGATTTCATATCGTCTACATGAGCGTGCCTGATATGCTCGGATCCCCCAAAGCGGTGGCCCACTGGGACCAGTTTTACGATGAGCTTACCACCAAATACGGATTCGCAAAAAAGGCAGCGCTGGTGGGGCTCAGTCGCGGCGGTTTGTACTGTTACAACTGGGTTGCTGTGAATCCGGACAGAGTGGCCTGCATTTATGCTGACGCTCCGGTTTGTGATTTCAAGAGCTGGCCGGGCGGCAAGGGAAAAGGCAAAGGCAGCCCGCGTGACTGGAACCTGGTGCTCCAACAATACGGCTTCGCGAATGAACAGGAAGCATTGGATTACAAGGGAAACCCGATTGATTCGCTGGCACCGCTGGCCAGGGCTGGCGTGCCTCTCCTGCATGTCTATGGCGACGCTGACGATGTCGTTCCGTGGGAGGAAAACACTGGCATTGTGGCCGACCGATACAAGGCGCTGGGTGGCTCGATCACTCTGATTGCCAAGCCGGGTGTCGGACATCATCCTCACGGTCTGGAAGATTCGACACCGATTGTCGAGTTCATTTTCACACATTGTCTTACCCGCAACGCAGCGAATCTCGATCAGAAGACGATTCTTCGCGTGCTGAGTTACAACATTCACCACGCCGAGGGCATTGACGGCAAGCTCGATGTTGCACGCATCGCCCGCGTGATCAATGATTGCCAGCCGGATCTGGTGGCACTTCAGGAAGTTGACAAACTGGTGAAACGCACCGAGACGATTGACCAGCCGTCGGAGTTAGCTCGACTAACGAACATGCATGTCGTCTTTGGTGGCAACATTGAGCTGCAGGGCGGACATTATGGCAACGCAATTCTCTCGCGGTTTCAGGTCACTTACAGCGAGAATCATCTGTTGCCGTGCCTCAACGACGGCGAGCAGCGTGGCGTCCTGGAAGCCACCATTCAGCTTCCGAACAACACATCGCTGAGATTACTTGCCACACACTTTGATCACAGATCGGATGACGCCGAGCGACAACAGTCTGCCACTGCCGTTCAGGCACTGATGCATGATTCGGAACAACTTCCAGCCATTTTTGCAGGCGATCTGAACGATACGATTTTCAGTCCAACGCTGAATTCGTTGCTGGAGCACTGGTCCCGTCCATCAGAAGAAGTCCAGCCGACCATTCCGGTCGCAATCCCTGACCGGCAGATTGACTTCGTACTTTTTCGCCCGACCGTACGCTGGAAAGTGGTTGAAACTCGTGTTTTCGAAGAAACAATCGCTTCTGATCATCGCCCGATTCTGGCCGTATTGGAACTCTTGCCGGAAGTTCCTGAAAATCCGTAGTCTGTTGACCGCAACTGGCCATCGCCTGCAATCCTGCTCAAGCGTATGTCACAACCGAACACAACCAC
This sequence comes from Candidatus Kuenenia sp., assembly GCA_043722015.1. GTDB lineage: Bacteria > Planctomycetota > Planctomycetia > Planctomycetales > Planctomycetaceae > SXXK01. The sequence goes on from JAYSPO010001602.1 coordinate 1,903, forward strand.
TGACGAGAATCCCTACGCTGTTTCGCAGACGTGTCAGGGTGGAGTCGATATTCGAAAACCGATCTTCGGTCGGGAGCATCTTGCGCAACGGATTCGGATGTACCTGGCCGGAATTTCATCGGCCCAGGACATCGGCCCAGGTACCAAACGTAGTACCATGCACCTTGACGGACAAACGTAGTACGACAAACGTAGTACCATGCACCTTGTGAAGGTGGGGCTTGGGGGGAGATAGATAGTAGAGCGTTGTAAGAGTTTCGTTTTTCTCCTCAAGGCGGAAATTTGTAAGTTCCGGCGCGACGGTTGCCACAGGATTCGCGATCAATTGGATATCACGGCAGGCTCGCAGCGACGGATAATCAGGAAGCGAGTTATCGCCGATCATGGCACAATGATGCCTTCTGAGTTCACGAGACCCTGCACGACAATGACGCCTGATGTCACATCACGCCGACGAACTTGCGTGGCGGCGGGAGCGGCGAAGAGAACTCACACTCTGCAACGATGCAGCACGACCTGCTTCCGTGCGGAAGCGTTTGCGAAAATTCTTCACCAGATCCAGCCATGATTCTGCGCTACAGTCGAGGCGTTCGAGAATCGGTGTCAAGGTGCCTGGTACTATTTTTCTCCTTGGTACTATTTTTCTCCTTGTCAAGGTGCCTTGTACTATTTTTCTCTCTTAACAACGCAGCAAAAACTACCTGATCGCCGTAGGCGTGGCCCTATCTGAACGGATCGACAGGTATTATGCAGATTCGGAGTCTCTATCGTCAAGGCGACGACGTTCCATACTTGTGTCTTGGGAAGTTTCATTTGTCGTTCCGGCGAAGGCTTTCGCCGCTACCACGTCGCCATCCGATCAAAGACAACGCTTCTTCCCGTCCGCCCTCTGCGCCTGCTCTCAGCCCGATTACAATTGTGAATTCAGAGTGGTATTGTTCTCACCCATAAAGAGATCCACTCTTTTGTGGAAACGTTTTTACCTTTGAAAGATATCCCGTGGCCGCGCTCGAACCATTGCTGCTTCTGCATCCCTCAGACAATGTGGCTGTGGCTCGACGACCACTGCAGGCCGGGGAAATTCTGACCGTGGCAGGCAGGACGCTGCGGATTGTCGAGGCCGTTCCGGCAAATCATAAGGTCGCGATCAATGACATTCGAGAACGCGAAGTCATCCGCAAATTTGGACAGCCAATCGGTTCCGCCAGCACCAAGATCGCCAGCGGCCAGTGGGTTCATGTGCAAAACGTCAGTGTCGAACGCGACAAAGCTGGATATGAATTCTGCACCGACATTGTGCAGTTTCCAAAGCCTGTGGACAGCCGCACGTTTATGGGATTCCGTCGTAAGGATGGCCGTGCCGGAACCCGCAACTACATTGCGTTGATCAGTACGGTAAATTGTTCAGCGACAACAGCTCGATATGTCGCTCAGGAATTGGCGAAAACCGACCTCAGCCGTTACGGAAACATTGATGGTGTCATTCCCGTCGTCCACAAAAGTGGCTGCGCATTTGCTTACAACGGTGAAGATCATCTGTTGCTGAATCGCACGCTCGCCGGATTCGCGCGGCATCCGAACATCGCCGCGTGCCTTGTACTGGGCCTTGGCTGTGAGACCGCTCAGGCCGGACACCTGCAGGAATCTCAGGGACTGGTGCAGCTCGGCGGCGCAACACGGCGGGAGCCTGATGATTCGTTGCCAATGGTGCTCAACATTCAGGAAGTGGGCGGTGTCCGCAAGACGGTGGATAAAGCCGTCGGAGTGATGCGGGAGTTGATGGTGCATGCCGATTCGGCTCGCCGCGAACCGATTTCGATTTCTGAGCTGACACTGGGACTGCAATGTGGAGGCAGCGACGGTGCCAGCGGCATCACGGCAAATCCGGCTCTGGGTTACGCCAGTGATCTGCTGGTTGCGCATGGCGGCGGTTCTGTGCTTGCGGAAACGCCCGAAGTCTATGGAGCCGAACAGTTGCTCACGCGTCGCTCAGTCTCCCGCGCCGTCGCCGATCGGCTGCTCGACCAGATTCGTTGGTGGGAGGATTACGCGAAGAAAAACAACGCTTCGATTGACAATAATCCGTCGTACGGAAACAAACAGGGCGGTCTCACGACGATTATCGAAAAGTCGCTGGGGGCGGTTGCGAAAGGCGGCACGGCGCCGCTGCGCGCTGTCTATCAGTTTGCCGAACCAATCACAGAACGCGGCTTTACTTTCATGGACACGCCGGGCTACGACCCGATCTCAGTCACCGGACTTGTCGCGGGCGGATGTCAGTTGGTAGTGTTCACGACCGGACGCGGTAGCTGCTTTGGTTGCAAGCCAGCTCCTACAATCAAAGTCGCCACCAATTCAACGATGTACCATCGCATGCGTGACGACATGGATCTCAACGCCGGAACAATTCTGGAAGGTGCGAGTGTCGAATCTGTCGGACTGGAAATCTTCGAAAAACTCATCGCGACCGCCAGTGGCGAAAAGACGCTCAGCGAACAGCAGGGCATCGGCGACGAAGAATTCTGCCCCTGGATGCCGGGGCCGATTTTTTAGAGAGTCTTGACGCTGTACTCCACGCGGTCATGCCTCGCAAAACCGTATCTTCATCTATACTACAAACAGTTGATTTCTTGTTGCTCCGCGAAGATTTTCAGGCGGCGATTTGTAGAAGTCGTTCTCTTGCTTCAACTTTGTTCTCGCCAGGGTTCGGACTCGGTGGGGGTAAAATCGGAAAGTAGCCGTCACGCTCCGCCGTGACGAGCATTGAACTGGGCCACAGGAATGGAGTGCCCGCGCTGATTGTCCTTCAGGCCGTGAAACGGGGCTGGTCGTGGGAAACTGTTTCGGTTGATGAGTCTTGAAGGACACATGCTCATCACGGCGGAGCGTGATGGCTACTTTGGGTTGCGCGCGACTCAAGAACAGCGTTGTCATTCACGCAGGAACACATGCGGCAGAAAAATTGATGGCAGAAAAATGAACTGCAGTTGCGGCCCGGATTTTTCTGCCGCTCATTTTTCTGCCAGACTTGACCTGACTTCTGCAAACAGTCGTCCGGAAATCTTTGCGGGAGAACAAAAGATTGACCGTTAGCAGTACGGATGAGTCACGAAGTGACTATCTGTGAAATCCGTGGTTAAGAACTCATATACGGTTTTCAGTAGATTATCGAAAGTCAGCGCAGCTGATTTTCTCCCCGCACCGCGAACGACACATTTTCGAACTTCAGTTTCTGACACAGGTCGTAAACCAGAATGAACTGCTGAACTTCGACATCGTCATTCACGTTGAGAATAATGCGGGTCGCTGGGTCAGCGCTTCCCAGCAGGGTGAGTCGTTGGGACAGTACTTCGATGCCGGGCAGCGGTTGTTCGTCAAGAAAGACGGCGATCGGGTTGTTATCCGCAGCGGACGGTTCAATGCGAATTTGAACCGGCGGATGTTCCCATTTTTCCGGTTCGTCCTGGGTCAGAGCCTCGATTGACGACGTGCTGTTCCCGTTCAATTCAGCAGGCAGCAATTTGTCCGCCGTACTGCCGACCGACGCGCAAATGAAGAAAACCAGCAACAGAAAGACGACATCGATCATCGGCGTCATGGTGTCGCCGTCGAGTGAGTTGTTTCGGTTCGGTCGGTGTGGAAGTTTCATCGGTGCCGGATCTTTTCGATTTTCAGATTAACCCTGCGGCAGGGTGACAGCAAAGCGGATACTGCGGATGTTGTGAGCGGCACAATGTTCGATCAACGTGCGGATCGAACCGAACTTTGCGTTGCGGTCGGAACGAATCCGGACTTCCGGCGGTTTGCCGTCGGAAGTCTCAGCCTCATTCAGTTCTTCAATTCGCGTCAGAATTTGCTTCTCCGACATCCGCATCCCGCCGACTGACAGGTGCCCGTCAGGTTCGATCGTGATCGTCAGCCGGTGCGGCGACGCGATTTCATCCGATTGGCCTTTGGACGCAACTGGCAGATTCACTTCCCGCGATTGTTCACTGCGAATAAAGTAGCTGGCAACCAGAAAGAAAATGATCAGCAGAAAGACGACATCAATCATCGGCGTGATATTGAAACGCAACGGCGTTCGGCGGAGTGAAGCATCGGGAAGTCGCATGACTGAAAACTTTTTGAGCGGCGGAAAGTCTGTTCACCTGGTGTGCGGGTAGGTCGTGCTTGATTTGCCAGATGTGCCCCGTGTCTCCGACGCGGGACTCAACACATCGCATTGATTGTACCAATGGAAACCCTTCCGAGGCTATGGGACTGTCGTCACAATCCACGGTCGGCCAGTTATTGACCATGCGCCACTTGTAAAGACATGGTGTGCCTGCGCTGCCGCTTGTC
>JAYSPO010001603.1:0-6456 GCA_043722015.1 Candidatus Kuenenia sp.
GCCGCGCGCTCAAGAATCAATCGCCCGTTATTCCCCGCAATCCGGACAGGCTCTGCAGCCTATCCAGACTAGATGTGTGGTACGATGAGGGCTCACGCCCAGCCGCTCGCCTGTCCAAAAGAATGACAGTCCGGTTGCTCGACTTGTCAAGGTGTCCCGCAACGGAGACTATGAAGCCGAGGTAATACATGAGCGATCAACAACTGCTCGAACGCATCGCGTGTGATCCAAGGGTCAACGAAAAAAACGTCTCTCGGATTCCATCACGCATTCGACCCAGGCTGTAATCTGGACAGATTTCGATCTTCGGCGTCGAGCGAACCGGCTTTCCAGTCGCGTGCATGAATGATTTCCAGTGCAGCGATGCGGTAGGCTTCGGCCATGGTGGGGAAGTTGAACGTGGCGTTGGCGAACGTATCAACGGACATCCTGCCGATAATCGCCATCTGGCCAAGATGCACCAGTTCTGTCGCGCCGTCGCCGGCAATCTGCACACCCAGTAACTTGTCGCCCCGTTCATCTGCAACCAGTTTCAACAGACCCGACGTGGACGCCATGATGTGAGCGCGTGCAATCTGATCGAAGTGAACTCGCGCGACCATCGGTTTGCCGACTTTGACAATGGCCTGCTGCTCGGTCAGACCAACCGTCGCAATTTCCGGGATCGTATAAATGCCTGCAGGCAGCGATCCAAGTCCGGTGTGCATTTTTCCTGACAGTGCATGACAGGCGGCTCGACGGCCCTGTTCCATGGACGCCGAGGCAAGTGCCGGTGGACCGATCGTGTCGCCAGCCGCGTAGATGTGAGGAACATTCGTCTGGCAGAATTCATTCACGATCAGCAAACCGCGATCTGACGCCTGCAATCCGGCGTTGTCGATCGCCAGCGTTTCGAGATTCGCGACGCGGCCTAACGCCACAAAGGCTTTGTCGGCGTTGATCACTTCGCCGGTCTTCAAGGTCGCCCGGACTGCGCTGATATTGTCCCAATCGACGGATTCAATTTCAGTGTTTCCTCGAAACTCGCCCCCGTTTGCTTTCAACTGCATCACAAAGAAATCCACGAGTTCCGCATCGAGGAATCCCAGGGGCATCGGTGCCTTATCAAGCAAAGTGACTTTGACGCCAAGCGACGCAAATGTCGAAGCGTACTCACAGCCAATCACGCCGCCACCCAGAATGATGATCGAACGCGGCAGATACGTCATGGAAAGAATGGAATCGCTGTCGAGTATGTTCTCGTGGTCCACAGCAACATTCGGCGGATTGCGTGGACGTGAGCCGGTGGCAATGATGATGTTTTCTGCGGTCACGAGCGACCGACCACCCTTAACGGTTGAGACAGCGATTTTGTGAGGTGAGACGAACGCCGCACGGCCATAGGCACGTTCCACGTGTGCCTGTTCCAGGAACCTGCGAGTCGTTTCCTGATGCGCATGGACGACTTCATTCAGACGCTTCATCAGACTACTGATGCTCAGTTCTGCATCGCGGCTGATCTTGTAGACATCTCCGCTGCGGCGTTGAAACGCGGTCAGTGTCAGAGCCGTTTCACGCAGCGTTTTGCTGGGAATCGTGCCGTACTGTACGCAGGCTCCGCCGACCTGTGGTTCCTGTTCCACAATCAGCACGCGTGCACCGCGTTCGGCAGATTCCATCGCCGCATTTTGTCCTGCAGGACCGCTGCCGATGACGACCACATCATAGTCATTTTTGGCTGCAATCATGTTGTTGAATCCACCCATTCCAGAATCTGGCTGCTGTTTTTTTGAATCGTGGCAAACTGTTCAGGGTAAATGCTGAGTACTTCCAGCATCGGATGTGGTTGATCTTCCGCTGGTGGTGTGGCATTCGGATTCAGAATGCCGTATGCGAGAGACATCGCCAGATTCAGAGATGCCGCCTGGAACGCACAGGCAGGTGCCTCCAACGGCGACAATTGATACTGCACGGCCTCGGCCACGCGTGGCGAAAGTTCCCATTGAACAATGAGTTTTGCTGCGAACGAAATACGAGACTCACCGGCGACACGCAACACCTCGGCCTCACTGGCCACAAGTCCATGAGTTCGTCGCCGATCCGCGAGCGCTTGAAACAGAATGGGACGACCAACGTCGTGCAGCAAGCCAGTCAGAAACGCTTCTTCGACGTTCATGCGACGCACACGGGCGATTTCCTGGGCGAACGCGGCCGTTGCCAGAGAATACCGAAATGACTGACGGACGTGTGGTTCAAACTCCGGCACATCGAAGACACGACACTTGCATGAGATCAGGACGACAATCTCACGGACCGCCAGGAGTCCCAACCTCGCCACAGCCTGTTGCACGGATGAAACGGTGACTCCGGTGTTGTATCTCACCGAATTCGCGATGCGCAGCAGATGGCTGGTGAGTGACTGGTCGCGCTTAATCAGTGGCACGACATCGCCGATATTGCAATCGACATCACCGGTCAGTTTCAACAATTGTGCGGCAACTTCCGGCAGTACGGGCAGTTCGCAATTCGCGCCACTCTGCAATGCCAGGAGGGCTTCTTCGATTGTTTCCGACCGAACAGCCGGTTTCAGTTTGAGAGTCGCACTCATACTTCGCAATCCCGGTGACGCATGGAACGGAACACGAAAGCCCTATCGATTCAAACAGTATGAAGTTGCGTCAATTCCAAAGGCAGGCGGCGTAATGACTGCATCATACTTAGGCCCTTGCCGAAATTTCGGAACATGCGGGTTGCATGAATTGCTCAGGTGGCCAGGCCTTGTTACCGTAGTGATCGTTCGCGGATGTGCGTCTCCTGCCAGTCCACTCATCGCCGACGCCTGTCCGTCCCGTCATGCTCAGTTGCAGAGTCCCCTCACCGAGACAGGAGCCAGGATTATGGGAAGCGTTACCGATATTCTGAACCAGAAGCAGAGACATTCTCTGCAATCGACTCACCCGCACGAAACGGTGCTGGCAGCGACTCAGAAAATGAACGAGCACAGCATTGGTGCGTTGCTGGTGATCGATGATGAAGAAAACCTTGTCGGCATCTTTACCGAACGCGACGTACTGCGGCGCGTCGTGGCAGTCGAACGAGCACCGTCGAGAGTTCAGGTGAGGGAAGTGATGACCCGGGAAGTCGCCTGCTGCAAGCCCGAAACGTCGATCGACGATGCTCGCAGCATTTTTCGTCAGTATCGCATTCGCCATCTTCCGGTCGTGGATGACAGTGGCAAGGTACAGGGGCTGATCTCCATCGGCGACTTGAATGCTCATCACAGCAATCACCAGGAAGTGACCATCCACTTTCTTCATGAGTACATGCTCGGACGGACATGAAGCTACACTTTGCGCGGGCAGCAATCAGTTGTCGCCGGATTCGTCAGAATTCGGATGCTGGCGTTTCATCAATCCGAAGTCTCACAACTTTGGCTACAGACAAAGGTCTCAGTCACACCCGTGCGAAGTGTGATTTGTATGAGATTTCGGAAGAGGAACCTGTTCCCATCGTTCCGCCTGACCTGCGGCATCCAGCAGCCATGGCAGTCCGAGTTGTAATGCATCCAGATACTCAGCGGAAATTTCGCCGGCGATCCGTGTGATCTCGATCGGTCGCGCCGACCACAAACCGCCGGCGACGGAAAAGAATGTGACGGGCGGGTTCGACATCCATTGAACCAGATGATGAGCAATGCGTTCGGTCAGTTCCGGTGGAGCGTGAGGGAATTCCTTGTCAGTCAGAAATACGAACTGGCAGGCTTTCTTCTGAATTCCCCACAATCGGTCGCATCCCCGCTGCAGCGCGCCACAGAAACGATGGCGCAGAAACGATGCCTGTTCGTCGAAAGTCAGCCCCCGGTATCCGGCGAGATCGTCATCCTGAGAAGTCAGCAAAGGACATACCTGCTGATCCAGACCGATGCCACCAGTCAGCCACCTCATGCGGGCCGTTTCAATCACGATCGTCAGCAACACGGGCTCTTTGTTGGGCATCGTTATTCCTTTCGATTCGGGACCATCCACTTTCCTAAGGCCAAATTACCTGAAAAAGAAAGCGGTGACGAGTCACCGCACTCCAAAGGTCGCCCGGTTAGCTACGCTTACTTTTCAAAACATGTTGCAGTTGAGTCAAGTTTTGGGTGCGCCGTCGGAACTTTCATATGTAGGATGGACATTCATGTCCGTCGCATGGCCATGGAACACGGTCGGAGAGAAAATTATTATGCCATGTCAGTCGTTCGATATTGCGGGTGTTTGGTCAAAATCTCGGACATGAATGTCCAAGCTACAGGAATCGCAGCCTTAGACCGAGTTGCCACAACCCGGCTCGTGTCTCCGACGCGAGTCTTCCCGCCACGGAGTGACGGGCAACTATGGGTTGCGGGCAAAGCCCGCGTTAAGGGCTAGAACATCCGTTTATGTCGGTAATAGACTTCCAGAGTGAGCAGCGACAGCGATGTAGCGTAGATTCGTCCGCCAGCGCCATCGTGTCCGCCCTGTGGAGCCCAGCTGCCGGATTCGTGACCTTCAGTGGACTGCGAATCAATCAGCAAGTCTCTCATGACGGGATTCCATTCCTGCCAGGGCTCTCCGCCATAATGATGCAGGACCTGAGTTGCGTAATACCAGTAGTAGAGTCCTCCGCCGGGTTGCGGCGGACGTGACAGCAGATACCGGACTCCAGCCTCGAGACCCGGGCGTTTTGAATTCCAGGATGTGTAGATGCGGCATAGCAGGCCTTCAGCCGTCATGGCGTCGGAGCCGCCACCGCCCCCTGGCGTGTATCCGTAACCACCTCCTTTCCTGTCGGTCTGCACAGAATCCAGACACGCCGATACTTTCGTCAGGACGCCTTTGGGAACCTGAAGACCTCCCTGTTGAGCACTTCGCAGGGCGATGACCTGCCAGCCGGTCACACTCGTGTCGCCCGCCATACCGGGCGAATATCTCCAGCCGCCCTGCCCATGTTGTGCTTTCACGATGTAGTCGATTGATCGCTGTGCGGGTTGTTTGAGCTTCGGATCCTTTGTCATGGCCCAGGCTTCGCACAACGCGATCGATGCGATTCCGTGCGCATAAAGCGTGCCTGCATCACAATGACGAAACGTGCCTTCCTTCGTTTGGTCTGCGATCAGCCAGTCGAGACCAGTCTTCACTGTCTTTTTATACTTGCCACTCTGATGGGTGTACCCTGCGCCCAGGAACGGCAGCAGGCCGAATCCTGTCCCGGCGGCATCGCTCACACTTCCCGGACTGGAACATTGTCCGTTGCACTCGCCCGCAGCATGAAACTCGTTCAGCGACCAGTGCCCATCTTTGTCCTGGTGATCCGCCAACCATTTCAAACCGCGCTCCACGGCTGATTCACTGGCAGCGCTGCCGCCTTCGGATTCTGCAAGATTCTTTCGCTGCTCGGCATCACGACCGGCAAACATACCGGGCGAACCAGCGGCGGCAGCGTCGCGGGCTCCATCGTCTCCTGACGGATCGTCCTGAAGTCGTTCGAGTGGTGGAACTGTGAAGGACAATTCTGGAGGGGATTTCTTTGCATCCACCGACCCCGTTCCCTTCGCCGCAATCGCATCATCCTGAGCGGTCCTGAGATCTGCATTCCCGGAGTCTTCCGCCTTCGCATCAATCCCCGAGTCCGGACCGTCGCGACCAGCAGAGATATCCGTTGACTGGTCCATCTCGCCCGCGACGGTACGGTCATTATCGCCGCTGGCGTCGTCACTGGATGACGTGCCATCGCCGACTGCGTTGCCGGTTCCAGTACCAGCGCCGCTTCCGTCCATGCTTCCGGCCAAGGAGGCTCCTTGGCGATTTGGCAACCAGGTCACCAGCATCAGCAGGCCGGCGAACAACAGGCAGGTCATGACGCCGACAAGCGTGCCCACGGAAACTCGTGTTCGAAACTGCTCAACGGACTCCTCATCGGAAAACGATTGCGAGTTTGTCTCCTCGTTGATGTCCGCTCCGCCCTGCTGGTTCATGCGTCAGATTCCTGTTTACTGCACAAAAACCGGTTCGGTCTGGTCGCCAAAATAAACTTTGGCGTCGTCGGGAAACGGAACCAGGTGATACTCAAAACCGCTGCGGATCATCTCGTTTTTTAAGCTTTCGAAATTTGCGAATGAGTCCTTGAAGACAAACACCGAGAGGAAATGTTTAGACTTGTCAAAATCGGCAAGGCGCGTCGCGATCTCGGCGACATTGGATCCATCCACTGCGACAGCGAGCCCCGCACCAGGCACCAGTTCGATGTATTTTTTCCCAGGGGCTTCTTCCACGATCTTCGACTCCGCCTCATTGTGAACGATCTGGCCGTCCTCATTACGATGCGCGAAAGCGCTGAAGCGTCCTGCTTTGAGAAAGAAGGGTATCGCCGCTTTCTGCGTCGCACGCTGTTGGGGGACCTCAGACGTTCGGCTTCTGAGGCTGGCTTCGCTCTCAAGCCTCTGCTTCTCCAGTTGCA
>JAYSPO010001604.1:0-4883 GCA_043722015.1 Candidatus Kuenenia sp.
GACAAGTAACAATCGACTGGAGAGCCGGATGCGGGAGATCCGCCAGTCCGGTTCGGCGGGAGGGGAGGTTCAAATCAATGAACCTTCCCTACCCCTATCAGGTTGAGCGGATTGTAGCGGTTCATAGTCCCTATTCGCAGGACAGATGCTGAACGGATGTTCTGGCGTTCTTTGACTCTGAGTGAAGTAGGCACTACCATACGGCGTCCCAAACTGGCATAGTGCGCGGTCTGCGCGATGCTGCTCCGCTTTTTCGGCGTTGTTCCGTGCAACAATGACACAAATCAGTGCAAATGACGCAGCGGAACCACTCACCGCCACGGCGCACGTGCCGCTGTCGGATCGGCCGCTGGTTGCCGACGACGAAAACACGGTCATCAGTGCCCCCGAACAGCCTCGTGCGGAATTAAAGCCGGAATCAGCAGCAGCGACTGCCGCCAACGACGCGATCCGGAATCGACTGTTTCCGTCGAATGGCGTATTCAAGGGCGAGGAAATCGGGATCCGGCTGGCTCACTTTGAAATCACTGGACGTCTGGGTTCTGGTGGCATGGGGGCCGTCTTTAAGGCCACTGACCTGGAACTCGCTCGCGATGTCGCTCTCAAGATTCTGCATCCGTCGTCATCGCAGGATGCGTCTCTGATCGCTCGTTTTCGAAACGAAGCTCGAGCCTGTGCCCAGTTGAACCATGACAATATCGCGCGAGTTTATTACGCAGGCAGTCAGGATGGGCTGTATTTCATCGCCTACGAATTTGCCAGCGGTCGTACGATCCGTGATCTGATCGTGGAAAGCGGGCGGCTGAGTTCATCGGATACAATCAACTACGCCATTCAGGTCACGCTGGCTTTGAATCATACGGCAGCCGCCGGGATTGTGCATCGCGATATCAAGCCGTCGAATATCATGCTGACCACTTCGGGCCGCGTGAAGGTCGTCGATCTCGGATTGGCACGGCGCGACACGACGGATTCCATCGGTGACATCACAGTGGCCGGCACCACGCTGGGCACATTCGACTACATCGCGCCGGAACAGGCGCGTGATCCGCGGAATGCCGACGGTCGCAGCGATATCTATTCTCTCGGCTGCACCATGTACCACATGCTGACGGGACGGCCTCCGTATCCGGAAGGCACGGCCCTGCAGAAATTGCTCGATCATCAGGGCAAATCACCGCCCGATCCACGGACGCTCAACAGCAGCGTCCCGGAAGAAATTGCGGCCATCATGCGTAAGATGATGGCCAATAATCCGGACGCCCGCTACCAGGCGCCAGGTCTGCTGCTCAATGACCTCATTCAGATGGCGCAGATTCTGGGTCTGCAGAGCGTCCCGGCCGAAGGCATCGTCTGGAGAAAACTGGGGCCAGCCGGGAATCGACAGCCTTTGGGCGCAGTCTGGGTTTTTGTGTCCGTGCTCTTAATCTGCCTCACGGCCGTTTTTCTGCATCGAGTTCCGCCTTCCGGTGGGAATGCCGACAGTGCTTTGGTGGAGCCAGGAGACATCGGAAAGGAAGTGGATCAGCTTCCTTCAGCCATCCGGACTCTGGATTTCAATGGCGCGACAGCATCGGTTGGTGCGGACACTGTTTCAGTTCCGGCGAACGAAGCGGATGTCCCAAAACCAGTCGATGGTACGGCGATTTCGGGCTCTGCAGACAAGACAGGCGAGCTCAGCTCGAGCGCAACTGCCTCGGCTCTGGCATTTGGCCAACTGCCGATACCGCTGGTTTACCCATTCAATTCTGCCATAGCGCGGATGGGGATCGGGAAGCCACTGGTTCCGGAGCTGGTTCCTGACGCGACAAGTGTGGCGACTGTGGGGCCGTTTGTGCTGCAGCGTTCTACGGGAGCGACAGAATCCTTCCGCACGCTGAAGGCCGCTGTCGCCGATGCTCGATCGGGCGACGTCGTACTGTTGCGGTACAATGGATATCCGGACGATCTGCTGACTCAGCCACCCGTGCGGATCGTGGGCATGGACCTGATCATTCGGGCAGCGGATGGTTTTCGGCCAACACTGGTGTTTGACGGGGCACCGGAGGGGACCGTTTCGCCGGGCCAGATGATTTCGTTGCGCGGCAATGGCAAGTTGACACTTCTGGATGTGGATCTGCGAGTCGTCGCACGAGATGATCTCACGGCGGATCGCTGGAGTCTGTTTCATTGCACGGGGCCGAACAAAATCGATCTTTCCAACGTGTCGATCGACTGCCAGAATGCCGACGGTCAGCCAGCGGCGTTGTTTGATCTGGTGGGTGATACATCTGCGACAGAAGCAGGCTCAGTCGCCGAAACAGAAATCTCGCTCGACCGCGTGATTTGTCGAGCAGAATCCGATGGCATTCGGATCGCATCGCAGGCACGTGGACGAATCCAGTTGCGAAACTGTGGCATCGCGCTCAAAGGTTCGCTTATCGATAATCGTGGCGATGCGTCGATGACGCCGTCGCGAGGCGCGGTCGAGGTGGTGCTGAATCATGTGACCTGTCTGACGTCCGGGCCGATGCTGAAAATGGACGATACCGACAGCAATCAGCCGGGCGGAGTACAGCGTCTGATTCCGAGGCTCTCAGTCCGCAGCGAAGGGAGTGTGTTTGCGGGGCAGGGGACGGATCGACGACTGATGTTGACAGACGGAAGCAGCTTTGTCGAAGAACTGGAAACAGTGGTGTCATGGAACGGGTTCAACAATCTGTACGACGGATTCGAGATCTACTGGCAGATTGAGACATCGGCTCCGAACTATGCGTCTCGTCGCCAGGACTTTGCACAATGGATTCGCTACTGGGGCGATCGCGCGGACAGTGAAGAAACAAACGCCGATGTGCTCCCGGAACTCGCCTGGCAGAACGGCAGCTGGAAAGTCAGCGGCAATGACACATGGTTGCGGAACCTGACACCATCGGCGTTTGAACTGAACGCCGCCATATTTATTCCAGGGGCCAGGAGTCTGCAACTGGCCCGCGACGGTTTCGTACCGGGCGTAAATGCCGCCGAACTTCCCCGCTTTCCACAGCAGCCGGCAAAACCTGTCAGCGATCCCGTGCCGAGTCCACTCGGAAGTCCTACCGTAGCAACGGATCGCACGAAGAATGGCGCAGTCGGATCCGTGGTCTCACCTACCGCCAGCAATGCGCCGCCGACCGCCAGCACAGAAACCAAGGCATCGCAGTCGCCCGACGCTCCTGCATCAACGGTAGGGCAAAAACCAACCGGCGATTGACCGGTCAACATTAAGATGGCCTGCCCTGCAGCAACCGCCCACTCCGCCAGAGACACACAGGGTGCAATCGGCGTGTTCATGTTGAAAGGTGCGTAGTCTTCCGCCACGATGGCCCTCGAAGACCATGGCTTTCGTGAGGCACAGGGAATCCTGAGTCGCCGCCGACTGGCAATGCGAGCGTTGGGAAGGAATCTTCCGACGGGAAATCAAAGATTCTGAATCCTGAACCGGAAGCATGTCTGATCAAAGGAGACAGCGGAGGACGGCACATTCTATGGGCTCACGATCCCCATGAATTCTTCCGCTTCCACCTGGAAGCGATTGTGCCTGCTGGAAGTCAGCGTTACCGCTTCGTCAAAGCAGCGGGAAGCGTCGGCCTGTTTGCCGGCCTGCCAGTAAGCCATCGCCAGAAAGAACGCCGCATCCTGTTCCAGCGTTCCGCCACGTAGTTGCCGAGCTTTATTCAGACTCTCAATGGATTCAGCGACCATACCGTTTCTGAACTGGGCAATTCCGAGCACCGCAAAGGCTCTGCAGGAATGGGGGGCCAGCTCCGTCGCCTTCATCGCGTTCGTAAGAGATTCCTGCGGGTTTCGCAAACTCGGCTCCTCGTCCGTTGCAAGCAGCATCGCCCACACAACGTACGACTCAGAGTCACGCGGATCAGCTTCAATCGCCTGCCTGAATGCCGCAACGGCATTTTCCAGGTCACCTTTCCGTCGCAAAACCTGCCCGAGATGTCGGTGGGCAGTACCGTGCTTAGGGTCACTCGCAATGACCTGACGGAATTCAAGAATTGCGGTTTCCGGATCACCAAGTTCGGCGAGACATTCCGCGTGCCCGATTCTGCTGATCAGTGTCCGTGGATGCGTTGGCCCCAAAATGCGAATATGTGCTTCCAGTGTTTCGTGAAAGAGTGCTTTTGCTTCCGAGCAGCGACCTTGCTCAAAAATCGTTTTTGCCTGATTCTGCATGGAGAACAGCGTATCTGGATGTTCCGGTCCGAGGACAAGCCGCTGGAACTCCAATGACTGCAGTCGGAGTTTTTCCGCCTCCTGGAATCGCCCAAGTGCGTCCAGACAACTCGCCAGGTTCTGTCGGCAATTCAGGGTAGTTGAATGTTTGTCACCGTGGACGCGGACCAGACTTTCGTACGTACTGGCGCTGAGTGATTCTGCCTCCGGAAAGCGTTGCTGACTGTACAATGCAACTGCCAGATTGAGCTTGCTGACCAGGGTGCTGGGATCTTCATCGCCAAGGACGCGACTCTTGACGGCGACCACCTGTCGGTGAATTGCCTCGGCTGCTTCATAATCACCTTGTGACATCAGCGAGTTCGCAAGACTTCCCCGAGCAATAAGCGTGCTGGGATGATCCTCGCCAGAAACGCGCATCCTTATCTCGATAATTTGTCGCCGCAGCGTTTCCGCTTCTTTGAGCATGCTGTTTGAACTGAGTGAATTGGATAAATTGCCCATGTCCGCCAAAGTTGACGTATGCTCCTCACCAAAGACTCGACGTCGTAACTCAATCACCTCGCGGTAGTACTGCACGGCCTTCTCGTAGTGGCCTTGCGAATTAGCGTTGCCTGCTACGCTGCTCAGAGTGTCCAGGACTGCAGGATGCTCGACTCCCTGGGTGCGTCGGCGAATCG
>JAYSPO010001605.1:0-15339 GCA_043722015.1 Candidatus Kuenenia sp.
TTGCCACTGAAGCGTATGGTCGCCACTGCTCGGCGATGGAAGGGATGGAGCCACTCGGCGGCGGCAAGTTTGCCCTTTACGCCATGCGGTACACAGGAAAAGAATGGGTTGGCGTTCTTGACGCTCTTTCTTTGGACGACTGCTTGATGGCCATCCGGGACAATGAGTGGTTCGAGTTATGAGGTGCGAATCGACGAAGACCTCTGAGTTGCTCAACCCGGCATTCAATTCTCGGTGGCCTCAAACCGATGTACCTGAAAGTCTACCACCACCCGGTCATGAGTCCGGCCCTTGATGCTGACGATTTCGACGGGGCACTGACGAATTGGCTGGAACGGAAATATGGATTTGCAGGAATTGGAAGCCATCGCTGAGAGTGAACTCCTGAAGCACGGCCTGTACGACTGGTCATTTCGATGGGCCACGACAAAACGTCGGCAGGGTGCGTGCAATTACCGGTGGAGACGGATTGAGATCGCTGAGTATTACGCTACTCACAATCCGCCCGAAAAAGTTCTCGATACGCTGCTGCATGAAATCGCTCATGCCCTTGCTGGCCCGAAAGCTCGCCACGGCCCCGTCTGGAAAGCTGTGGCAAAGAAACTCGGAGCCACGCCTCGTGCTTGTGACACATGCGACAAAACTGTCGTCATGCCCGGCGACTGGCAGGCAACCTGTGATGCCTGCAAGAAGACGTACCATAAATACAAACGTCCGCTGAGTTTGACTGGATACCGATGTCGGTGTGCCGCACGGAAGGCGTTGTTGTTTCAGTTTGCAGGCGATCCAGCACGACGGCGTTCTGTCCCACTGACGGCTCAACAATCAGCGAAGTGGGAAGCAAAATGTGCAGGATGCGGTACGGTTCATCTTCGTATCCGAAAACCAAAATCCGGTGTATGGCGTTGTCGTTGTCCTCATCGTTGCAAACTGGTTTGGCGATCCTGTTCGTCGAGTGTTGCTCAGTAACATGGAGCCAATGTCAGCGTTGCCTTCAAAGGTGCATACGGTTAGCCGTCTTTCGAGACTGCACGGCAGAGATTCAAATTTGCAATCAGGTCTGACTATCACGACTTGCCTAATTGCCCAAACAAACGGAATGAAGATGAACAGATGGATTGCACTTTTCCGAGGGATCAATGTTGGCGGAAATAATCTTTTGCCGATGGCAACGCTGAGCCGCTATCTGGAGGCGATCCAGCTTACAAATATCAAAACGTACATCCAGAGTGGCAATGTGGTGTTCGACTCGAAATCGAAAAGTTCCAAGTCGATTCAAAAGGCAATCATACGCAAGATCGACGAGGAACATTCTTTTTGCCCGCAACTCCTGCTTCTCCGGCAGTGGCTGCTTGCAAGTGTCACACACCGCAGAGGACTCGATCCACCAGCAGGAACCGGCCTTGGAGTTCGTCTCCCGGCAGCCACGTCGTCTGAGCCATGCGGCTCATTCTGGCAATCTGAAGACCCACAGGCCAATCGGAACAAGAACAAACTCTAAAGCGATGTAGACCACCAGAATTGGTGACGGTTGACCATCGGCAAATAGGCTAATGAGTCTGCCGGTCACAAGGCCACCGGCAAAAACCACGGTGGTCAATACAGCAGCGTTTCGGTATTTGTCGCTAAAAGCGGAAAACAGCCAAAACAGCCCAAGTGCAAGGTAAAGGCACATCACCGCCCGGAGAATATGAGCAAAATCCAATGGCATCTCAGGCACGTTTAGAAACGTCTGAGCGAACCATCCTGGTGAGACGCCATAAAGCAACGCAATGATCGAAACCACAACAAATGCGATCATCAGAAAATACTTCTTGATCTTCATTTGAACCTCCTGAGGGAACCTGCCATCAGCGTTTTTCAATCTTCTGGCTGGCAATATGGCTTGATATGGTGAATCTGCATTGTTTGTCTCGTGCGGTGGGCGAAAGTGATCCGGGCATGGTCAACTTATTCGCCTTCCTCCAACAGCCATTCACGTGCTCGCTCCATTAACAAGAGGTCACGGGTGCATTGGCGAATGTCGTCGTTTCGCATCTCTTCGACTTCCTCAGCGTCGAATTCGATTTCCTCATCGCCGAGCAATGAGTGTGATCTTGGTTCAAACAGACTGGGATCAAACGGTTCTGACTGTTTGGGAACTTCCAGATAGGCAGCCAGTTGCCACCGTTCAAAGATCTTTTTGATTTCAGCGACGAATGCCGGGATCTCTGCACGGAAAGATGCGTGATCATCCGCTGCCTCAAGGAAGTTGATGAACTTATCGCCGACCAGATATTCAAGTGCCTGCGGAGTGCCATACTCGTCTTCAATGTTTCTGGCGGCATCGCATTGTTCAATCCAGATTGTGCTAAAGTCCATTTTTCACACTTCTTCCAGCTTCTCTTCGCAATACATGAGGACCTCTTCAGCCTGCGGTTCGTCCAGCAGGTCGAGGGCCAAATGAGCGGCAACATAGCAGAGCACGAAAGCCATGAGAGGCCGTTGCTCCAGATTGTGATCAATTCCTTCCGGGTCGGAATTCACAACGTAGTTGGCAAGAGCCGTCTCGACCACTCGGTCTGCTTCTTTTCCGGTGGGCTTCCGTCCTCGAAACTTCAGGCACACATGAGGAGCCAAATGGAACAGGTTGGCAAAGGTGATCGGTTCACCGATGGCCCGACCAAATGGCTCAGCCTCGGCGGCATCGGCAATCGCCAACTTGATTTCTTTGAGCCATGACGCTGGCGTGCGTGGTAATTGACGTTTCATTTTTCTGACAATGTAGGCGGTGCAAACGGCTGTGCGGCGGTTTTGATCGACAATGATTCCACGCTGTTTTCGTTGATGTCGTGGCTGAAGCCAGTCTGCAAAACCTCAGCACTGCAATATGATACCGAACAACTACAATGCGGGAGAACCCAGCGACGTATGCAATCTGTGGAAGTCACACATGTCCAAGGTCGTTCTGTTCATTGCTATGAGCCTCGACGGTTACATCGCCAGCCCGGATGGCACAGTGGACTGGCTGTTTCATGATGCAGACTATGGATATGCCGAGTTCATGGCTTCTGTGGATGCGGCTTCAAAAGAAAGCTGAGGCCGAATGACTGCAAACGGCGGCAGTCACGGACCAAAGTCCACGCAAACAACCAGCGACAAATCGGGGAAGAAGACCACGGCAAAACCGGCAAACGCCCCGAGGAAATGAACCGGAGATCAAACTCCAAAGCGACCGACAGCCCGACGGTGGCCTTCAGCCCGTCGGGCTGTTGTCATCTGGCGACTCGGGAGCTGCGCCTTCGGCCACTGCCAGCTGATGAATATCCGGGTTCCCTGCCCGTGACTCAGAACCCGCCGAATCTGGCTCAATCTTTTCCGTCAAGCCGCGAGACTCTGACACGCTTTGACGCATCAAGCAAGAGCCTGTCACGGCATGTTCGGGAATCTGCAGGCTATTTTTCTTCAACTTATTTGAACCAGCGGCGGTTCGACATTCGGATTGGTATCCTGAAGACTCAAATGCCGTTCCTCAAAACCGTGCGCGAGTCGATCATGACCAAAGGCCTTTCCAGCGAATCAAGAGAATTGCGTCGGCATCTTTTGTCGCACAATGGGCCTGACGTTGCCGTTTCGATGGCGAAGTCAGGATACAAAGATCCGGTCGGACTCATTATTGAAATGACGGACGAAGTTGGAAAGCAACTCACTTACGCAGCGCTCGAAAGGCAAGGAATGCCTCGTCACGAGATTCCCGAACTCATTGCGTCGTACTGCAAGAATGCCATTCCCACGTTCAAAGCGGTTGTTACCTTCGAAATTGCGATGAAGGTTCTGCCGCTGACATCCGACACCGCTGAGCAGAGTCTTTCAGCACCACGACGGCCGGGAGTCCACTGGATCGTCATCGTCGCTGGCGGCGGCAACAGTTATGCACAGGTTCCAGTCGGGACTAGGTGATGTGGTCAGGTTGCGATGCCGAGCGACACTAAACATCTTCGCTGGGCTCTGACGAAATCAGATTGATTGGCCGCCTCCACCGCTTGCCGCAATAGAAGCCCTCGAATCACCTCACCAGCATTTGCAACACACGGGCAGTTTGCATAGCCTTGGCCGTCAGTGGACCCGATTCAACCTCCGAGTTTCGTAAAGTTGAGTCGAATTGGAAAAATCAGTGAAGACCTGGAATGGATGAAACTGTTTTTTGCGTGACTGAAGATTCTTCAGTTCTATTGTGGACAGGCAATCCCGATTGCCAGACGGCACACAATGAAATTTTGACATTCCTGTCAGAGAACTGTGCACCTTTCATTACGGACTCAAAACCAAAGGACAATATTCTGCGCGGCAATCTGGGTGAGACAATTACGTTCTGTCTTGGTAGTTGGTCAAAATTTGGCGACAGTTGTCTCAAACATTTGCCAAATGCTCTCCGCCCTTTTAGCGGAAAGTCGAATCCCGAGATTGACTTGCTGTGGATGCACATCGGGAAGGAACCCAAAGACGACTGGGCGGTTTTGCAAGAGGTGAAGACCACAGGTGCCGCATCGATTTCGTATGCCAATAATCTCATTGATGATTACGACAAGCTTTTCGGTACTCAGCCGCGATTCACCCTTCACAGCCGAATGCAGGATTTTAAGAATCGGCTTCAGTACGAGCAAAATCGTCCGCAGTCAATTCTCGCCCGGGTTTCTCGCATGTGCGGAACCTCTCCGGCGACATCTCGAAAGATTCGGCTCGTCCCCACAGTCGTTCACGATAACAGTGCCGCAGATGTCGTTTCAACAATGCTCGCGATCCGAGATACATTAGTCGGGCGAGAGTGGCACGAAATTGAACCGTGGGCCATTGGGTTCTCGGATCTTGATTCTCGCCTGCATCGTCTCGCCCGAGGAGTGCGATGAATCTGTTGCCACCGGGATTCGATCTGCCATCTGCAGAAACCGCAGCGTTTGCTATGGCACGCGGCCTGAAAGGGCATTGAATTCATCGAAGGTACATGTCCACATTTGTCACTGTTGGCAACCTGTCTGCGGTCTGGCGTAGCGTATCACAATGCTTCACTTCCCCATGAACTTCGACATCTCATTGAGGACGCTATAGCAGCTCGTGAAATTTGTGCAGTCGCAGCGACGACGACTCTTGCAGAAGGAGTCGATCTGCCATTTCGAACCACATTGCTGGTTGACTGGCTGTCGTGGAATGGTGATCAAGCTGGTCCAATGTCCCCACTCCTATTCCGAAACATTGCTGGACGTTGCGGCCGAGCGGGGAAGCAAACAGAAGGCGACACCATCATCTATGACAATCCTGTTGGGGATTCTCAATTCACGTTTGATCCAAATCGAGGTCAACTTCAGCAGCAAACGTTTTTTGGTGAGGTTGAACTCGAGGTTCTGAGTGTCATCGAAACGCTGCGAACTGGTTCTGACTTTAACGTCGAAGTTGATAATGCAATTGCTTCTCAGTTTCTCGCTGCGATTCCGGAAAATTCAGCTGATGACGATTTGGTTGCATCGTTTGTTGATGCAATGTACTGGACCAGCGGATCGACACCACGAGCGAAAGTGCAAAAAACAATCAGAAAAATCGCAAGCGAGATCCTTGATTCAGCAAACGGTGCTCTTGCGACGGCCGCAAGTCCTTTTCGCCTGACGGAGTTTGGGGAACTCGCAGTCAAATGCAGTTTTGGGCCAAACAGCTGCAGATTGATACTAGACCACCTCAACAAGTGTGAAACTCCAACTGACGGTCCATCGCTTGTAGCAAGAATGCTCGTCGATCTTGGATCACTGCCCGAGCAGCAACAAAAGGCTTGGCGCAAAGAACTTGACAAACCGACGAAAGCGTGTCGAGTCAAAAAAGACGACGTGGCTTATGTTCTTAAGCATTGGTTCCTTGGTTCGTCACTAATTCAGATCTTTGTCACATTACCCGGTGTCCAAAAATCTAAAAGCAAAGTGCGCGTCGATGAATGGTGCAAAGGCATGGAAATGCCCGTGACATGGGATGACGAATTCGACGGATTCGTCGATTGGGTAAATGGGGTCGTTGTGTCATTTGCCTGTTGGCTGATGACCGCTTGTTCTCACCTTTCAGTTCTCGCCCCGGAATGGGCCAGAGAAATCGACTGGCCACAACTGGCGGAATTCTGCGAGCATGGTGTTGATTCGAAGTGGGCTCTTGCTGCCATTGAGCAAAGAGCGCCGGCTGGGCGAGAAGTACTTGCAAGACTTGGTCAAACACTATTTCAACACGAGGGTGATGCACTCGATTTACTCGGCCAGGCGAGACTTCGCGAAAAATGTGAATCCGAAGCAGGAAAGCAGGAGATCGACCAACTTCTTCAACAAACCTTCGAAGCTGATTCGTATGAACTAAAAGCTGCTCGGCGCGTGATTGATTGGATGTGCAATGAGGCGTGACACAGATTTCACTGAGTCAATATTTGTCCACCACGGTAATTTCGTGAACGAGTTGACGACCGCCGATCGCGCACACCAGTGTCAAAAGGAATTCAGTGGCAGAGTCACCGGAGTCAGCGGTGACAGTTCAAGGTTGCGATCGGTCGCAGTTCGCAATTTGAGAACGAACCGCTGGTAATTGCGTCATGATCAGCAGAGAGTCGCTGTGTAGTAGGCGCCTGAAGTCTGTTTACCGGCTCGAGAGATTACGCCAACCAAGTGTCATTATTGCTTGTTTTGCAGAATTCCGTCAGTGAATGGAATGCTGAGCGGGTAGTTCGTATCCTTCCTGCCCTCCGTGTGTCTTTGAATCAGCGACGTTTTGGCCTGTTGTCTGCTGGCATCGAAGGGCAAGTCGTCGCGGTAGGCCAAACGCTGAATTTTGGTAACGCTGACACCCTCGCATCACTAAAACGATCGACTATTCCGAGAGGAAGCACATAACCATTGATGGCCTTGAAGGAAAAGAAAGCAACGAATCTTCATCGAATCTCGTGGCGAGACGTCGGGGGATATAGCGCGCGTAACAGTTCGAAAGGCGCACTGCTTGAAGAGTCAGCCCGTATCTTCCGTTTGATCTCAACGGATGAATCGCTAGACACCGTTCGAGAACAGGTATTTCGCGGACCGATTCTCACCCAACGTTCGTTCCACAATCGAAAGAGAATCTGGACTACGATCAGTCATCGCTATCTCCTGAAGAATGAGCAATGGCTTGAGTCACTGCTCTCGCAGAAGTGTCAGCTGGGAGCCCACAGCGCGGAGTTCACTTCACTTCTTTACGTGCTCTATGCACTGCGGGACAGATTGACTTTCGATTTCGTTACAGAAGTACTTTGGCTGAAGGACCATCGGACTCGCCCTGCGATTTCTCGAAACGATATCCTCGATCTTCTTGCAGCCGCCGTTCCTGATCAGCCGCAGATTGACCGCTGGTCAGAAGCCACTCGAATGAAACTTGCCGGTAGTGTGCTGACGGCACTTCGAGATTTTGGCGTGCTTGAGGGAAAGCAAAAAAAGTTTCTGGTGCAGCCACCATTGCCGCTGGCAACGGCAGAAATCATCCTGCGAATCCTGATTCGCGAAGGATTCCGGGGGCGCCAGATCCTGGAAAATCACACATGGCGGCTGTTCTTTTTGAAAGAAGCAGACGTCGCGCAAGTGCTTTCAAAGCTTGCCCTCGAAGGAATCATTCGCTTCGAGAAGGCCGGATCGACGGTTGTGCTGGAAATGCCAATTGAGTGGGAGAGCGAAACATGAGCAGCCACGATTGGCGATGGAAGATCGGCGAAGCAATTGAACGCCTTCGCACTCGCTACGAATTCATCGGACGAAAGACGGGCGCGCCTTTTCTGGCGTTGGTCTATCCACCCGCGGCCGAGACTGCAGTGCTCAAGGAATGGCGAACGCAGTGTGCCACACTGCACCCCGAAATTGACGTGCGATCCATCGACGTGCTGGTTGAGACGCAAAAGCTGATCGCTGATATCGGAGCTGAGAACATCGTCGCCTCAATGGCTGATCCCATGCCGGGATCAGATCCGCAGTCGGAACTTGGGGAACTGTGGATTACCGCGATAGCGGCTGCGGTCCAGGGACGAATGTCCGATTCAGGAACCGGCAAACCCGTCGTAAGCCTTGAACGCCTTGCGGGTTTGTATCCGGCTGCAGGTCCCAGAGATATTATGCAGCGACTTTGGGACAGTTCGCAGTCGGCACTCGACGGGCCAGTTGTTGTCATGATTCCGGGGCATGTGGCGGAGTCCCGGACATACTGCTTCGTCGGCGAGCGTAATGAATTCATGTACCGCGGCGACTTGCTGTAATTGAACCATCAGGAAATATCGAAATGAAGATTGCTGATCTTTTTGAAACACGGGTCGAGGAAAAAATCGAGCCTGTGATCAAAGTGGGCGAACGCGGTGATGAGACGAAGCTGGCCTCTGAAATCGGCAGTTACGTCGTCACGCCGATGATCGAGGCGTACCTCGATGACATGCTGGAACATTACACAGACACGTTTCTGCAGAAAACGACGGAAATCGGCATCTGGATCTCCGGTTACTTCGGATCCGGCAAGTCACATTACGCGAAGATACTTTCCCTGCTGGCCGGCAATCCCACGTTGGTCGGCAGTTCGGCCAGCAAGCGTTTTGAATCAAGAGTCCCGTTCGACGCTCCGCGCAGAACCTCCATACTCAGAAGTTTGTCTCGACTGTCTCAATGCGACACCGATGTTCTTGCATTCAACTTGAACACGCTGGCCGACAGTAAGAGTCGTCCTCTTGCCAGTCTCCTGCTGTCGCAGTTCTACCTCTCGCGAGGTTACAGCGGAAATCTGATTTACGCTCGGGTCATTGAAGCCGAACTCGATAGTCAGGGAAAACTGGGCGCACTTCACAAATCGGTCGAGACCCGTGCAAAGAAACCGTGGGTTGAAATCCAGAAGAATCTTTCCTTCTACCGCACCCACTTGTACTCCGCAGCCTGTGAAGTGGCTCCAGATGTTTTTGCTGTTGCCGAAGACGTTGACAAGGCGTTGAAAGAAGCAGAGCGAGGCGAACTGCACAACGTGGCATTCTTTGTCGATACAATTCTGACAGATCTCAAAAAGCGAGAAGCGGAAACAAAACGACAGCAACGACTCATGCTGGTGCTGGACGAATCCGGACAATGGATTGAAGACGATCCTGGCCGCCTTTCACAATTGCAAGCCCTCGTTGAGGAAGCGGCCATCAAGGGGCAGGGCAAACTGTGGATCATCGTTACGACCCATGGTGACATGGGGTCGATCTTCAAAGAAGCACGCGCTTTGGAAGGGGACATGAAGAAGATCGAGGGACGATTCCGATTCAAGCCGGCACTGACAACTGAAAACATCGAATTGGTTCTTGAAGACAGACTGTTTCGGAAGAAAGCGGCGGGGCAGGCGGAGGTTGAGCACCTCTATGAATCACGCGGCAGTGGACTGCTGCGCGGGCTTGGCGAATTGGCAAACGTTTCAAGTCGTTCCTTATCGTCCTGCACCAAAGAAAAGTTCGCGACGTACTATCCATTCTTTCCATATCAGGTGCATCTGATCCCGGAAATCGTGAAGACGCTGCGTTCAAAGGGCGGGCGAGGCGAGCAAATGTCGGGGTCAACACGCACATTGCTCGCAATCACACAGGACATTCTGCGTGCCGGACGACGTCCGTATCTGGACGAAGCGAGTGGTGCCATCGTTTCTTTCGACGAACTCTACAACAACCTCGCTGGCGAAGGTGAAATCAGCCCGGACGTCCGCACTGAGCTATCGCGAATCAAGGACATTGTGCCGGGTGCCACACCATTGACTCCTCGTGTTGCCGAAGTGTTATTTCTGATTCGTGAACTGCCATTTATCCCTCGCACAAAGGACAACATTGCTCGCTTGCTGGTTGAGACCGTCGATGATGATCTCACAACGGTCTTGAACCGTATCGAACCTGAACTGGAGCGGCTCAGAACATCGAGACTCGTTGCAAAGATCGGTGAAGAGTATGAATTTCTCACGGGCGAGCGACGGACGTTTGAGGAAGAGGTCACCACGATCGAACAGCAGTACTTGCAGCAGGATCGCGAGCGAGGTCTGAAAGAAAACTTCGTGCAGGAAGCCGGCAAGAACCCCTGGCGACTCTGGCTTGGGTCTGACGTCGTTTCGTATCGCAGCCAGGAATTCCATTTCAAACTTGTGATTGACGATGTCGTCGTTTCCGGAACCAAGGGAGATGTCACGCTCCGGCTTTACACTCCCCTCAAGCTGGGAAGAGAAACCCTCGAAGACCTCGAAAGCAAAAGCTTGCGTGCTGATGAGCAGGCAACGTTGTTCTTCCTGAGCGGTCGAGTGAATGCGTTCGATAACGACTTGACTCGTTACCTGGCGATGAAAGAAGTCATTGGCAACTGGAAGGGCGATGCACACAAGTCTGAAGACGCACGTAGATTAGCTCAGGATCGTGAAAACGATGATCTGCCGAAGTTAGAAAAGAAAGTTACCAATGGCCTTAAGGAAGGACTTCGCACCGGGCACCTGATTTTTCGTGGTTCCAGTCGTCAGATTGGGATCAAGCCCGGCCAAACATCAGGTGACGCAGTTCGCATGGACATGGCTGGGTACTGGCCAACGCTTTATCCACGATTTGAAAAAGTGCCCGTTCGCATTGTCAACGAACAAAAGGCTATCCAGGACGTGTTGGCCGGTGATCCAGAAGTTTTGACTGAAACTCGCAAGTTTGTCATGAAGCTCGCGAAGAAACGGAACATCGACGAAACGCCTGCAGCGATTAGCAAAGCAGCAGAAACTCTTGCCACCGCGATACTCGCAAAAGCCGCAGACGTGCATCTTTGGGCCGGCGCCTCCGACTTGCCCCTTCCTGCGGATTTCACGGAAGGATTCGCGGCATGGCAGCAAATTCGCGACCTCACCAATCCCATTCTTCGAGTGAATGAAATACAGGCATCGACAGAAGTCTTACGTGGCGGACATGAAGCGATCGAACGGTACGCATTGTTTCAGAATCAAAATGCAATCCCATTCAAAGAGATGCGTGAACTGGTTCAGAAACTGGAAGCCATTGAACACCGGTTAGACGCCGACTGTTCCATGAATTCGTTACTGGCAGATTTCCGAGCCGCCGCCTCGGCTTCGTCGTTCGCGACGAAAGAAGTCTGGAACTCATTGCAAAGTCGTAAGGCTCAGGCACTCCTTGAGTTGACACCATTGCTGGATGGTTGGCGTCAGGCGGCACGCCTAACCGTATCGGCAGCGATTGATCGGCTGCCGGATGATTTAGCAGAACGGCAACTGGATGCGTCGCTTGTTGATTCGCTGTCGTTACCGCTCGTACAGTTTCGCGACGGCTTGGATGCCGCCACGCTTCCTTCTCAAGTGGCTGCCTTTCCAGAACGAGCTAATGGACTTGTGAGAGCCCTCGGCCAGCGAATTGCTGATGCCATCGCAGCGAAGCAAAAGGCTGTAAGTGGTGGAACAGGGAAAACGCCGCCAAAGCCAATTCGCGAAGTCCGCTACGTGCGAGCGACAGAAGTTGCCTCGGTGACTCGAGTAACCTCCGATACGGAATGGGATCAACTCCGGGAGAAGCTTGACCAGCGTGTTCGGCAGTTACTGGCCGACGGCTTTGATGTGGAGATCCGCTGATGTCACAAATGCTGACAAATCTGACGATCAACGCCTTTCGCCAATTGCAGGGGCTGGAGCTTCGCGATTTTGGTCGAGTCAATTTGCTGGTCGGCGGAAACAGTTCCGGAAAAACGTCGGTACTGGAATCAATTGCCCTGTTCTGCCGTCCATTGGATTCCCTTGAACTCATTAATACGGCCCGCAGACGAGAGATCAAGTCTTCTCGAGAAAGCCTCCTCGACGGTGTGCGTTGGCTCTTTCCGCAGCGAGATGCTGACCCTTTAGATCCCTATTTCTTTGGAGAAATCGCTTTCGCGGGAACCGGCCTGGTTCAAAAGTACGTGACCGTGTCGTATGAAGGTCAGCTCAGCGATGCGGACCATGGCTCAGGGTCAGATTCTGACGATGATGAAACAGACGATTCCTTGCCGGCGGAAGCATTCGAAAGTCGACGTGGAGCACTGATCTCCATGAAATGCGAGACGATGCAGCAAACCATCTTTGGTGGGAATGACGTCCTTGAACACAGTTTTGAACTCTGGGAAGAGGAGCGATATGTCAGTCGCGCTCCGGTCACAGCTCCCCAGTTGCCCGTGGCGACCCTCTCTCCTGTTTCTCATCGAGTCGAATTGATTCAAGTACGGCAACTCAGTGAAGCAATTCTGGAAAATGCCGAATTCAGTATCATCGAAGCCATTCGACTGATCGACAGTGACATAGACAACCTGAAGGTAATTGCGCGAACAGGCAGCAGTCCAACTCTCTGGGTTCATCACCAACATGCGGGATTCTCACCGGTCAGCACTCTGGGAGATGGCACTCGAAGAGTCCTGACAATGGCGCTACAGCTGCATAGCGTTCGTGGTGGTGTGCTTCTGATTGATGAACTGGAAACGGCAATTCACAAAGATGCTTTGGGCCGCGTATTTCAATGGCTTGTAAAAGCATGTCAACACTTCGGGGTTCAGTTATTCGCAACAACACATAGCCTCGAGGCGGTCGATGCTTTGCTCACGGCAGAAATTGCCAATCCGATGGATTTGGTTGCATTCCAGCTTCCAGACCGCGGTCGTTCCGATGTGAAGCGATTTGACGGCGAAATTCTGGAGAGCCTTCGATTCGAGAGAGGACTGGACATCCGATGAATCGGAAGCACTGTTACCTCATGGTAGAAGGACCGCAGGACGTCATTTTTGTCGGCCGCTTGTTTCAGGAACTTGGATTTCGGGCGGCGACACTCGCCGATGATGTGCCAGCTCGCTGGCAGCCGTTTGTTGATAGTGCTGCTCGAAGCAGGGATCAGGCAGAGCGTCAGGCCGGGAGATCTGGGCTGCAGCTCTGGCAAATGTTCAAGCCAGCATGCCTCTTGAGTGATACTCCCGTCGTCATCGTTGAACAGGTTGGCGGCTACCGTACGAAGTTCGGCAGAACACTCAAAGGCACACTCAGCTTGGTCGTCGGTGGAGTCTCGTCACTTTTCTCCGTTGGCTTGATTCCTGACGCAGATACCAACGCTAATGCCGCATTTACCAGTGCACAGCAGGCGTTAAGTAATTCAAACCTGTCACCGCCGGCATCGATGACAGCGGTCACCATGGGGCCGCCCAGAACAGGCATCTTCGTTCTGCCCAATTGCAATGCTTCAGGAGGACTGGAGGAAGTGCTGATTGAATGCGGCCGCACGGTATATCCCGATCTGCACACCGCAGCAGATAACTACGTTCAATCTGTCGATCTCAACAATGCCGCCTACACCCCGGATGACCTGAGCGAAATGAGAACTACTCAAGGGCCTGTCAAAGCAATCGTGGGTTCGATGTCTAGCGTCCTGAAGCCCGGAGCTACGATTCAGGTTTCACTGCTTCGCGATCGCTGGATTTCACCACAGACGATGGGCACGCCAAGCGTCGCGGTACTCGTTACATTTCTGAAGTCACTTTGTGAGTTACCGTAATGGACGCAAGTCTCAAGAAAATCTTGAAGCCCGTAACGCTTGCGTTGCGACATCTGCTGGAGGGGCAATATGACTCTGCGGGAGTGTGGGAACCGGGTGACCTTGAAGATCGATTGGCGTCCATCGGCGTCCGACGTGACCGGGCACCGCGTCCGCTCGATGAACTGGCCCTGACCAGTGAGGATCAGCACGCCCGCAAAGTCGTGGATGCCTATCTGAAGTTGCGAGAAGAAGCCGGTGTAAACCACAGCGAAGCGGTCGTCGAGTTCCTGCGTGAGACAGCTTACACGTGGGCCAATCGTTTGATTGCTCTGCGATGCATGGAATCGAGAAAACTGATTGATCCTGTGATCCTGCAGCAGGATGCGTATGGCGGACGTTCACTGGAACACCATAGACTGGCACAGCGACAGCCGGAACTGTGTGCTGGCGAGGATGACGGTTTGTTCGCAGTACTGGACAAAGTTTTTCGGGAGCAGACACAAGGGCTGCTGCGTCAGGCGCTGCAGTCGTGTCAGGCGGTGATATGATGACCGCGACAAAGCTCAACAAAGTCAGAGGAGTAATCCGCGATGAAAACATTTGAGACGGAGGTCATGGTGGCTCCCGATCGTACCGCCGTCATTCGTTTGAAATTGCCCGACGATATCTCCACGGGCCGGCACCGCGTGAGAATCGTGGTCGATCCGGACGAACAACCGGCTACAGCGTCGCCCGTGTTGTTTAACCCCGAAGGGCTGTGGGCCGGTCAGGGGACCGATGTCACGGAAGAGGATCTCGCCGCGGCGCGAGCGGAGATGTGGGGCAAGTTCGACCGGGAGGAGCCGTTATGAGTTCGCTCGTCCTGGATACGCACGCCGTCATTTGGTTTTTGGACAACTCGCCACGCCTGTCACAGGTGGCCCGCGAAGCGATCCGCGCCGCGATCACTGCGGGCGATCCGGTTTTCATCTCGGCGGTGACAGTCGCGGAGATGACCTACCTCGTCGAGAAATCCCGTTTGACAGCGCAGCAACTCGCAGACTTGTTAACGGCGCTGCATCGTGCGGATTCAGGACTCGTGGTGGTCCCCTTCGATTTGGCGGTGGCCGAATGTTTGCCGAGCGTTCCGCGCAGCATCGTGCCGGACATGCCCGACCGCATGATCGCCGCCACTGCCGTCCATCTCGGTCTGCCGCTGGTCACCAGGGATGCTCGCATTCAGTCCGCTCAGATCCCGACGATCTGGTAGTCGCCTTACATTTCGGACAACGTCCCCATGACTCACCCGATCATCTCCCGCCCGCTGCAAAGCCGCTTCCTCGACGTTCCACAGACTCCGCTCGCCTATTGGCTGAGTGAGCGTTTCTTTGATCTCCTTAGCGGGCCGTGTCTTGGTCAAATCATCGTCTCGAAAGAGGGTATTACAACAACGGACAATGATCGATTCATTCGCTATGTGCATGAGTCACCAATCATGAGTGATTGGCGACCGGTTCCCAAGGGGGGCGGATACTGCAAGTGGTTCGGATTGAACATGTGGACTATGGACTGGCGTGATTCTGGATCGCGACTTTTCAGCATTGGCAAAGCCACAATGCGGAATCTCGAATACTGGGGGCGCGAGGGTTACACGTATACGCAGGTCGCCCGCGGCGGACTTGGGACACGTAAGCTACTTCCAGGAACTGCCCTGGAACATAAGGGCCCAGCCATTTTCGTCCACAATGAAAGCGAAGGGCCGATTGATCTACTCAATTCTCGAACGGCTTCGTTCCTTTTACGCGTGATGAACCAGG
>JAYSPO010001606.1:0-2621 GCA_043722015.1 Candidatus Kuenenia sp.
AACCTCGTGAATGCAGAGCATTCGGAGGAATTGCTTCCTCGTTTCCGGCCAGGCAAGATTCATCCACGTTCGTTAGATTTCAGTGGGGGAACGGCTCACGTTGCCAGGAATGCCTAAACAAGCCCACTCTTCCCCGTCGATCGTACGGGCCTTTTTGCCCGAATTGCATTCCAGACAAACAGGCCCGTACGACATTAAACGCGAAATTCATTTTCTGAATTTCCCGCGTCACAAGGTAAATGGACAACCTTTGATTTCTCACTCGTCTCCTTCGAAGCCAGAAATTCCGGCCTCGAAAAACACGCAGTGATGACATCTACCCGAAATAAAATGAAAAAGACCACGCCATCATTTCTGATTCAATTCGAAAATCATTTCGACGAAAACCGGCAACGGTCATCGGACGACTCGGAATTCCGGATCGAACTGAATTGGTGACTTTCGAAACTGGTATGACAAGTCCGTCGAAATGTGTGCTCTTTATTGTCTGTCAAAGATTGAAAGTGCTTCTGAGGACCTAGCTGAGGACCATTGTCCTTCGCTCTTCATGACTTTCAGAATTGTGTCAGAGATGTCAGAGATCAGGCTTCAAAACTCCGAAAACCCCAGTAAAATTCTCCACATGTCCTTTCGAGCAGACATTGGCTCACACTGACATAACTCAAGGCTCTGAAACACTTTTTGTCGAACCAACTGACATTCAATGTCAGACCTTCGGAACCGAAGGTTGTAGGTTCGAGCCCTACCGGGTGCACTTGATTTTCGTCAAATTCGACACCCCGGTGTACCCAGGTACAACGGGGTGTTTCGTTTGATCAGGCGTCCTTCGGAGGATTCTCCGTTTTTGGCTTGAGCATACTGTCCAGAACTTCAGCATCCCGCTGGACGTCGCCGGGGGCGTAGTGCTTTCGAGTAGTCTCCCACGACGAATGCCGCATCACGCGGCAAATGATCAGGGGCGGAACCCCAGCTTCCCGCATCTGTTCGCAGCATGACCTTCTAAGATCATGAGCAGAGGCATACTTGACGCGGCGTCCCGATTTCTCAACCGCAGCCTCCACGATGATATTGGCGGCCTTCCCGATCCGACTGATCACTTTGCCAACCCAGTCGGAATCAGGACGCTGATGGCGAACTCGCCGTCCGAATCTGGTTTGCAGCGATTTTGGATCAAAAACCCAGCCGGTTCGGTTTTCCACAGGTGTCTCCAGCAGCAGTGCTGCAAATCCCGGGAGAAGTGGAATCTCATCGTCCGTGTTGTTCTTCTGCATGGCTGCGGGGATCGCTAGAACAGGAAGTGTTCCGTCCTTCCATCTGGGACGAATTGTCCCAGGTTTGTCCCATGAGACGCTCATCAGTTCGTTGATGCGAAGTGCGGACTCCCAGAGCCCACGGAGGACATACTTCCATGATTCTGCCGCAGCCTCGCCGACCACTTCTTTGGCGGCTTCTGTCATTGCAATGAATTCTGGTCTGTTAATGGGTCGCCCCTTCATGGTTTTGAGTTTGGATGTTTTGATCTTTCGAAGCTTTGG
Source organism: Candidatus Kuenenia sp. (assembly GCA_043722015.1). Lineage (GTDB taxonomy): Bacteria > Planctomycetota > Planctomycetia > Planctomycetales > Planctomycetaceae > SXXK01. The sequence continues at coordinate 1,536 of JAYSPO010001606.1, forward strand.
AGGACTTGGCAGCCAATCCTGAAGGTTTGCCCAGTTCAAGGCTCCCAGTATGCATCCCATGTACCCCTTCACAGTATGCGGGGATCGCGGAACTCCTCGCAGACTTTGTTCGCCCGCCAGCAGTCGTGCCTGGAGTTGCTGCAGCGACGTTGAGTTTGCGACGTCCGCAAGTGTCTTCGGTCTGAGAATTCGTTCGGCGATATCGAGACGACTTTCAGCGTCTGTCGCGGTGCTTTCTCGAACGGTCGCGAGGTGAAGTGTCCGGTATTGTTCCCGGAAGTCTGACCAGTCCATTTCCGGGCCTGTCAGTTTCACTTTGCCTGGTTTTGTATCGAGACCGAGCAGCAACTTTGCTTCTAGTTCTTTCTTCCGTCTTTCCGCTTCGTCCTCGTCCCTATCCCCAGTCGAGACGCGGATTTCACGCTTTTCAACTGGGCAGAAATATCGCAATTGAAATGGGCGGCCCGACGGTCGCACGATGCGAACGCTGGGCTTCCTTTCATTTGGTGACGATAAACGTTTGTGCTTGGCCATGTACGTATTTCCTCCGCGTTCGAGTATGAAGACAGGGATTGACGAACATGGGTCAGACTGAGTCCGGGGACGATGAATTATCGTGACGCACCTTGGACTTCAACACGTATTCGATCCAGTCTCGCCCGTAGACGTAGCCATGTTTGTGAACATAGTAGACTCTGAGCCCAGCCCTTCGTGCTGATCGCAAAGTTGACGCTCGGATGCCGAGCCGTTGTGTGAAAGCCTGGAGCGTATAGAGTTCGGCCGGATTGATTACGCCTGTGATCAGTTCATCGCCGGTTGCCATTTGTGAGCCTTTGCTGCTGCGTGGTGAATAGGGATTCCTAAAGCAGCGGAGCCATTCACATTTACTCCGGCGAGACGACAGAAACTCTCGATGTTTCCGGGGCGGTTCATTCGCAAAGATGAATTTGAATCTATTCAAATTCGCTCAAGTTGCTAAATATTCCGGGAATGGACTGAGCGGGGTGAATGCACAATGGCCGCCCCCTGCAATTCCGATTATCAGGGGTAACGGCCATTGGTTGGCTGCGGTTCAATACCGATTTG
>JAYSPO010001607.1:0-6965 GCA_043722015.1 Candidatus Kuenenia sp.
AACCTCGTGAATGCAGAGCATTCGGAGGAATTGCTTCCTCGTTTCCGGCCAGGCAAGATTCATCCACGTTCGTTAGATTTCAGTGGGGGAACGGCTCACACTGCCAGGAATGCCTAAACAAGCCCACTTTTCCCCGTCGATCGTACGGGCCTCTTCAGCTGAGTTTCATCACAGCCAAACAGGCCCGCACGACATTAAACGCGGAATTCATTTACTGAATTTCCCGCGTCACAAGGTAAATGGATAACCTCTGAATTCTCACTCGTCTCCTTCGAAGCCGGAAAATTCGGCTTCGAAAAACACGCAATGATGTCATCTACTCGAAATTAAAATGAAAAAGAACTGGCGGCGAATTTGAATGCGCTTCACGTAAATCAACTCACTGATTTCGAAATCAATTGCCACGTCAAACTGGAATAGCGCACAAATCAGAATTCAGCGACTCAAGCATGGTATGACGCGATGAACGGAAAACGTGACTTTTGATGTTTCGATTGCCGCCCGAGTCGACCTCATAGTGCCCTGAATCCCAACGTCGGACGCATTCGACTTTCGCAAACGACCGATGAAGAGTTTGTCAGAGATGTCAGAGATCACGCTTCACATATCCAAAAAACGCTGTAAAATCCCGCAGTCGTCTGATGAGCAGACCTTGACTCACCTTCAACGCAACTCTAGCTGTAGTCATAGGTTCGGGCAATTCAAAACGGTGTAACGCACTGACCTCCGAAGCCGAAGGTTGTGGGTTCGACCCCCGCCCGGGACACTGAAAAAGACTGGATTTTCAAAACAAACAGTCTTGGATCGTGCTGGATGGTACAGATTTCGGTACAGAATTGACCAGGAAATCTTCCAGATCCTCGGGGCAAAATCCGCCCGACAAAGTCATCTGAACGGCAGAACGGAACTGCAGAACGGAGCGGCAGAGAAACGTCCAATGTGGTAACCCTCAAATTCCTCGACGGAAATCCTCCGGAAGACAAGGTGATTTCCCTGTTCAGCCACCAGATGCGAGGGAAATGCCGGGAATTCTATTCGCCCGCATTACGACCGAGGGCAATGTCGAAGTCGTTCATGGCAGGAACCATCATCGCGAACGCAGTGAAACCGTAGGCCACACAGATCCAGAAGCAGACGCCCAGGTTGCCGCCCAGCAGGAAATCGGTGATCGCGTAGAACGTCAGAAACGGCAAAATGATCGATGCCAGTGTCAGGGCGCCGGACGGGTTTCGGTATGTCAGTGATGAATACAGTCCGAGGCTTCCGAATCCGATGAACAGGATGAAGCTCTGCAGCTGGATGGCGAACGAAGACCGTGCTTCTACAAGCAGCAGCATAAAGATAAAGATCCCGATGAACAGGAAGAACATGGTGCCCAGACTGTGCCCGATCGCGGTTCGGGAATTCTGGTATGTCAGCCCGGCATGGATCCCGAGCGTCACCGCAAAAATGTTCAGCACCAGATACGCAATACTCAGATAGAGCACGTTTTCTGCCGTCAGTGTCGGCACGCGGCCCAGCAGGGCCATCCCCATGATCATCAGCAACGGCATCAGAATCATTTCGCGGGCATTCCACAGTGCGCCGCCGATCTTGCCGAGGATAAATTCGTGCGGCCGCAGGTCTGTGACGAGCAGTATTTCCAGCGTCCCGCCGTCGCGTTCGTTCGTAATCGAAGTCACAGCCTGAGCGTTTGTCAGCAGCAGACTTAAGATGCCGATACCCAGAAACGCAAAGGCCGGCGCGGTCACCATCCCGAGGATCAGGCTATTGTCTTGCGTCGAAGTCAGAATCGCAGAACCAGCAATCAGCAGCGCCAGCGTCAGATATGCCAACTTGATCCAGATCATCCGTCGCCCGTACGCGCGCGTTCGCATTTCACGCCAGATGATCGGACTGTCCCAGACGACGCGATGGACGCGGCCCTGAAGCGGTGCGGCTATCCCGGCAATGTCATTGCTGGCTGCCTGGGTGGCTTCTTCTCCATTGGTTTTCAACGAAATCGATTCCGCGATGGACTGATGCAATTCCTTCGACGGGTTCCAGCGGCGCAACTGCGTAATCGTGACGACCGATAGAATGAAAGATACGGCGAGCATTGCGGCGACGGTCGACAGGGCGGACACGGCAATCGGACCCGGTTCTGACTGACTCAGCGGGTGCAGCACATCAATCAGTCCGGCATAAGGCGACGCCAGTGCCAGCGATGGATTTACGAAGGCGCCAAGGCCGTGCGAGACCAGCACAAACAGCACGATTCCCAACACACTGATCGCGAGCGTTTGAAAAGTCTTGTCACGCCAGAAGGCCACGAAGCAACCCCAGCACCCGGCTGCCAGTGCTGCAGAGCCGACGACAGCCTCGGCCCACACAATCTGGGACCACGTGATTCCACCCAGGAGTTTGAGAAAACAAAATACGGGCAGCGACGTCGTCAGCAGGACGCCGACTATCAACAGACTCGCCAGGAGTTTTCCAACCGCAAGTTCATGATTCCGCAGGTCTGTCATCAACAGTAGAATCAGTGTCCTGCGGTCTTTTTCCTGAGCGACATTTGAAGCGGTGAATACCGTCGCGAAAAACATCCCCAACGTCAGTTGCAGCAAGGCGAAGACTTTAAACGTCATCGCACTGAACGACGCAACATCACCCGCAAACAGGACATCCTGAAACCCGATTGTCGCCTGGCGGATACTGTAAAACAGAATCAGCAGCCCGGCGACAAATCCGGAACGCATCAGATAATGACTTAGCCGTCGCGGCGCGGTCAACGCTTCTCGAACAAAAATTGGACCAGCAACCACTCAACTGCTCCGTGACTAGTCTTGACGTTGCAACGCAGCAACCTGATGGCTGTTCTCCACGAAGAACTATTTCTTCCGTCCCCGGCTTTCCTGCAGGAACATGCGATCGATTTCGAGATGCATGTCGGGGCTTGATTCCCAGGTGACTTTGAGGGGATAATCCGCCGCTTCTGTAGTGCCGTTGTTCTGATGCACGGCCTTCCAGTATCTCGTGGTCAGCATCGCTTCTTCGAGATACGCGGAATTGTCGATAAAGAACTTCGGGTATTTTGCTGATGCTTCAAGCCACCGTTGCATTGAGATTTCCAGCAGCCTCTGAGCGTCTGAAATCTGAATCGTTCCGTCTGGTAAAACGATATTGTAGCCGCGGCCTTCCGCATATGCCGTTTTCGCGTCAAAGAACGCCTTGTGAGCCTCAATCGTCACCGGGTCCCCTTCGGTTTCTGCAAAGTCACGCCAGAATCGATAGTGAACCATATCCACACTACCGGTCCAGACGCGTCTTTGCATCCCAATATCGACGCCATTGGTCTTCGCCATCGCTTCCAGCTCTGCGTCTGAGCTGTTGAGCATGTATTTGTGATTGTCGAGACCAAGGAATTGGTATTTTCCGTAGACATTCATCCACTCATCATAGGCCTGTTTCCAGATCGAAGCCGTCAGCGTGGTACCGACATTTTCTGCAACCCCGGCCGAAGACTCATCGGGCACAGTCGCGGCAGTCGGCGTCGTGCCTGCACCGAAAAACTTGCCTTCCTTAGTCAGAGCCTCGCCATAATTCATCAGGGCTTTGACAGGCCCCTGTCGGAAGAACACATGAGTCATGCCCTTGACTTCGACAAGACCGTCATTATCGTCCTTGACATTTGCGTCTTCAAAGTGCCTGCGCGCGACCAGATAGCTGTCAATGCCTTCCTTATTGATCTCGATATCCGGCCCATTGATCCCAGTCACTTTATCTTTGAACCTGTCGTCCGGATCATGCAGAAAGAATTCACGGAAGAATTTCTTTTCGTCAGAAATCCCCATCTTTTTGTCGATCACTTCGCCCACATTGTGTTCGAGAATCGGAATGGTGTCATTGCGGGATGTCCCGCGCAGCAGGAACTTGATGCCTTCTTTCACCCAGTAAAAGCGGTCATCAACTTTGTCCCATTCCCGCGATACATTGTACGCCAGATTCCAGCCCTGAAATTTCCAGATCTGCACATAATGCGGTTGAAGCAGAATGATCGAATCGACTGTCGTACGCAACTTGGCCCACTGCTTATGTTCCTGGTACTCAATCGCCTTCAGATGCAGCAGGCTGGCTGCCGGACCGCGCAGGCCGAGCAGTACCAGATTCATGACGGAGCTTGAAGGATCAACTTCACCGAGCGTGGCTTCGCCAAGGTCATAGTCCTGGCGAAGTCTGCCAAGCTTCCCGAGACCTGACGAGGCGACGCCTGTGGGACTCTGCTGCACCGGGAAACCGAGGTAGACAATCGGCCCGAGCAGCACAATGATGCCGACTGCATACAGAAGTTTGCGTTGTCGTGAAGTAAAGTTGTTCATTTCGATTCCAGCTCCCGAAACTTCAGCAGAGCACCAGCAATCAGGACACAGGGGATAAGAAAACCCAGACAAATCAGAAACGCAGGCACTACGGTTTCCGCAAATGGTACATCGAACCCGTTCTCCACAAATCCGGCCGCAGAGTTAAAGACACTGAAGTCAGGCACAATCTGACTGAATCCCCACAGGACTGCTCGTGGAACAGCATCAATTCCCTGCACCACACGTTGAGTTGTTTCAGACACATCCATCCCGACCTGCGGGTTACGATGCTGAGCCGTCATGACAGCAGAAGCGATCGCTCCCATCCCCTGCTGCGTCGGACTGTACAGAATCTCCTGCATGAATTGATGGAAGAATTGTCCCACGATGAAGAAGGTGAACGTGAAAAACAAGGCCACGGGACCCTTCACGATACAACTGACAGTTACCCCCAGCACAATGATCAGCAGCATCATCAAGGCGGTACAGACCAGAGCCTTCCCGTATCCCACCATGAAATTCCGGTCCGGTTTGCGGATAAACAAGTCCGGCCGCGCCATGCCAAGATACATCTGATCGTTCAGGCATGACACTTCTACACGCAGACGACCGTCATGAGCGAGATCTGTGATGAGATCCCGTTCCATCATCCAGCCTTCATCGTCGGCAGAGATCAGCAGGTCCTTCTGAATCAGCGAATCGAAAAAATGGAACCAGCGCTGGCCGTCAGCTACGGCTAGCTTACTGCCATCCACCTTTAACGCGCCCGCTGCAAGCTGTTCTGTCAGCACATCGACGACCAGAGTTGAATTCTCGACCGATATCTTACCTTCAGACTGTAACTGTGCCGCCAGATCGGACTTAAGCCCATCACCTTCCACCAGTTGAGCGGCATCGTTCAGTTTTTCAAACAGACTTGCCAGGGAGCGACTTTGCGTTTCTGCATCGGCACTGAAACGCACAGTTCGCGGTACGAATTTTACGTTCTGCGCGGCACCTTCGTGGTATTCAGCCACATGAAACGAAGGCAGGGCCACTTCCAGCTTTGGCAGATGCTCGTGCAGCGTGTCGGCTTCCTGATTAAGAAGCGAGCCCAGGTCTCGCAGAGACTGAGCGAACGCTTCGAGCAGTCCTGGCAGTCTCTCGTCCTTGCCTTCGGCATTTGCCTGGAGCAGGTTGATCAGGGCCGCGCCTTCATCGGCCACTTTCTGGAAGACCGTAACGGCAGATTCCAGAGCCGCATCTTTGCGATCTCGCATCACGCCGGCAGCGTAGACTGCACCCAGTTGTAGTCCCATGTAATCCGCAGGCTGGAGTTCAGGGTTTTGCCCGGTCTTCGCTGCTTCACCATCTGCTGAAACCTTGGTCGCCAGTTCTTCGAGGCGATTTGCCGCTGTCCTGAACTGGGCGTCGCGAAGTGCATCCGCCAGCGGACGTAACGTTTCACTTTGCGAAAACAGACCAAATGCTTCTTCGCGGGGATTATTCGAAAGTGTGTATTGCGCCTGCAGACCTTCGCGAATCGAAGATTCACTGCCCTTGACCGTTCGAAACGCTTCGAACCGACATTCCATTCTCAACCCGGGAATCTGCAACGTACCTGATCCATCCGCAGCGGCTTCCGTTTCCATCACGAGTGCGGAGTCGTCAATGTCCTCAAACAGAAAAACACCGCGAGCGCGAGTGTTGCCTTGAATGTGTGAGCGAAAGTCCCACACATCGCCAACGTTGATGCCCTTAAGCGACGGCTGCCCCTCCGGATTGACGAACTGCAAACGCCCGAACACGGGAACCCTGCAAGTGAGCTGACTTTTCGCTTCCGAAGGCAACTGTCGCACAATCCAGAGATAGCCAATGCCACCCATGGTGACAAGGACGATCATGATCACAATTCCCATCCCGAACATACGCCCCAGCACAATTTCGATGCGACGCGCCGGTTTGGTAACAACCGTATGCAACGACCGAATGCGAATGTCTTCAGGCAACGACCAGCAGCTGAGAAAGAACACGACCGGCAGCATCAGCCAGGAAATCGTCTGCAGAATAAAGGCGATATGGATGCCCACCTGTAACTCAGCGCGTTCGTTTGAATTCGTGAGGAACCAGCCGGCAAACATCAGCAGCACGGCAAACACGGCAAACACCAGCAATGCTTTACGGCGAACCGCTTCTTTGAGGGTCAGATTTGCAAGAGCCAGAATGCGCCGCGGGGAAACGGAACCTACGTCATCCAGAAAGCTCAAGAGACCCTTGAAAAAGATCCCGATCCCGGCGGCACCGTTGCGTGCGACGGACAACAGCATCGAAATCAGCAGACCGCAAGCGCCGAGTGTACCGATCAAAAACAGCCACGACTTCAGGCTTGCTGCCATATCCTGAAGAGTGACCGGTGCTACATCAAAGTCCATAGGGAACGTTTCCCGATTCACATTTTGAGGGTGATCATTGAAGAATGAATCGCCCAGATTAGAGAACAACCAAAGACAATCTGAATAGTTCGACTGTTTGAAATTCAACCCCAACGGCCTTGTGCCGTTGGTGAAGCAGATGGTGGGCTAGCCAACGTCGGCGAAATCGCCCTCCCAACTCTCGCATTCCTCCGCCTCCGGCGGAGGAATGCGA
>JAYSPO010001608.1:0-1277 GCA_043722015.1 Candidatus Kuenenia sp.
AGACCACCCTGAGCAGCGACTTTGAGTAGATATTTCTTGGCTCGGATCAGGCCGCGGATGGTTTCCTTAATGTCGATAATATGAATCTGATTACGACGACCGTAAATATACGGTCGCATTTTCGGGTTCCAGCGACTGGATCGGTGTCCGTAGTGAACACCCGCTTCCAGAATATCTTTTACCACAATCTCAGCCATTGCCGATCTCCTGTGATCTGCGGCGGCATGCCGCAGCGAGTAACCCGATTGGGGACTCGCACAGAACAATTGTGTGAATGTCGAAGCACGAAGTTGCGATTCGACACGCAGCACATCACCAAAAATCCGGAGGTGACAGAATCCGGCGAGACCACAATGGTCCCGAGAATTTGAAGGGGGGAAGGATATCGATGTTCAACGGCAGCGTCAAACAGCCTTTCCGAGTGAGAAACATCCGGCTTCGGTCGAATCTCTGGCATTTCTGAACAATTTACGAACAATCTCGCCAGGAATCGCCGAAAGGCGACGAATTGCCTCGGTTCTGAGTTTCGATTTTGCAAGCGTGCGACAATATTCGTGATGAGCTTGACCAGTTGCTGTCATGTGGGTGAGAATCCTGCGGGCGATTTCATGGCTCTCTGTTTTCTGTTTCAACGGTTTCTCTCAACAGTGAAAGACATTTCGATGTTTCTGGCTCGATTCAAAAAAACGCTGCTCACGTCTGCCGTGATGCTGGGTGGCCTGTGTGGTATTGCTGCTGCACAAACGACTGACACCAAGGTGCTGAGTAGTCAGATTCTTCCAAGGGACACCTATTTCTATCTGTCCATGCCCAGCGTGGAAGGTTTCAAGGAATCGTTTGAGAAATCGTCCGGCGGTCGGATGCTTGCTGACCCCGCGCTTGAAGAATTCAAGGCCGAGGTTAAGAAGGCATTTAGTGGCGAGATGCAGGACAGCCTGTCTCAGGTGCATGATGCATTGGGTCTGACGGTTGACGAGCTGATGGCGATCCCGACCGGCGAAGTCACACTTGCAGTTTCCAAAGCCTCGTCAAACAAGATGGGACTCATCATGTTCATGGACTACGGTTCGCACGAATCCGAAGTCAAAGGCTTGCTTGAAAAAGCCAGCGCCGCCCTGAATAACGTCGAACAACTGGAAGCGGCCAATGTAGAACATGACGGCACCGAATTAACGATGTACACCGTCACCAGCGATGTCGCTAAGCAGACTCCCCTGGCTAAAGAGTTTGGCTGGTTTCTGAAAGACGAACGCCTTGTCGTTTCAAACAGCGGCGCG
>JAYSPO010001609.1:0-8273 GCA_043722015.1 Candidatus Kuenenia sp.
CCTCACTCAAGCCGATGCTTCGCTTCATTCCACAGGGTCCTCCAGAGCGAATTCCCTTCTTTCCACGGTATATCAAGTCGCTACGACTTCCTGACGCGCACCACTCCGCACTTCGTTGCCTTCGATGGGCGGTACATCAGCGTTTACTCGTTGGAGGATAGCCACACGGACTCAGGCGGCATTCCGTTGTGATTAAGGAACGTCTATACTTTGCGTGCGACGAAGTTGAAACTTGATCGACAGCCTATAGAGATCCTGCTTCGAAGGGAGAACTGATGGAATCAGCCAAGGAGTTTTCGAAGATTTCGGGTGCATGGCACCTGTTTGATGTCTCAATCGTGGTACGGCAAAACGCCATTGCCTGCTGCAAAAAATCGGCCGTTGCGGCATCACCCAGTTCCGTAAACAGGTCGAGCACATTGGTGATTCGCAGAGCGATGAGGTCAGCGTCCATTTTGCGGCATCACTCGTAAAGAAACTCCGGGTGCGTTGCCCACCCGTCAATCATGCAGTGTGCTCCGCCGTTTTGCCACAACTCACCGTCTATGAGGACAAGTTCGCCAGCGCTTTCCGGATGTTCTCGACGCCATTTCTCTGACGGACTCATCTCCAAACTCGTAGCGAGCGAACTCCCCTTGCCGATCGAGAGGGAAATCTGTGCTTTCGCATTCTCGAAATGAGCTGTCGCATTCCAGAGAAGCCGCCTGTGCGTTTGAAGTAGAAAGGGGGGACTATCACACCACCTAACGTTGGTCAGCTCTTTGAATTTGCCGTACCTCTGCGAGATTTCGCTTTCAACAGTTAGAGCATGGAGGTCGGTGGTCAAACTCGCTTCAACTTCGGCAACGATACGCTCATCGAGTTTCCGAAGCTTTGACTGGGGAATAAATCTGGCGCCAAGCCATGCAACTATCGAGATCAAGATCAACGTCCCTCCCAGCCACCAGAAATTCAGTGTTCGCGGACGTTTCCTGGTCGGATTCAGCGTCTGATCAGGCGTCTGATCAGGCGTCTGGTTTGGCGTCTGGTTTGGCGTCACTAGCCTTGACGCTGAAGACGCAATGACAAGTAATACCCCGGTCGCGAGCCATAATACGCATCCCGGGTATGGGACGAAATGCTCTGGTCCCATGGCTAGGAACGTTACGGAGCCGAAGGCTGAAATCGCCGCAACAGCGGCAATTCGCTTCGCCAGCCTGCGCGGGCCAATCGACAGTGCAAAAAACGTCGCGAGGAACCCAAGGTTAGAAAACACAATAAGGGGACATTCTACTTTTTTGATAAAGCACAATGTCCCCTTTTTGATTCCTCAATGTCCCCTTTTTGATTCCTGGCTTTGCCAGTGCTTCCTGCCAATGGCAAGCACTGGCAAAGCCAGTGGCACACAGCCCGTCAATGATTACCTGACAATGCCCTAAAACGCCGGGCGTTCGAGGAGTTTTTCGACAACTTTGCGGCGGCTGCCGGTGGCTTCGTAGATCTCCACCTGACGTCGCGCACCGCTGGCGGCGGGGAGCGTCAGCACAGATTTCAATTCCGCCAGACAATTCAGTTCAATGGCCGTTGGTGTCAGTCGCGTGACTAACTCTTCCACCAGTTCCGGCACTGAACGTTGTTGAAACGTTGTAGAACTCACCAGCGCGGCGTCGGCACCGTAACGCGTCGCGCGCCATTTGTTCTGTTCGACCATCATCGGATGGTATTCCGACTGAAACGTGCCTTCATCGATCTCGTTCGAAATCGTATGCACCAGGCACTGGACCAGGGCCGTAATCGCGAGCACATGATCCAGACATGGCGGCACGTCGCAGACACGCAGTTCCACCGTTCCAAAATCATGATGCGGACGGATGTCCCACCAGATTTCACGAATGGAATTGATAAACCCGGTTTCCCGCAGGTGCTTGACCAGCCAGACGTATTCGCTCCAGTTTCGCATCTGATACGGAAGTCCGGCCGTGGGCAAACCTTCCATGACCTTCGAACGATTGGAATGCAACCCCGTGCTGCGGCCTTCCCAGAATGGTGAGTTTGCCGACAACGCCAGCAGCAATGGCACGTAATGCAGCATTCGGTCGCAGATCATGACGGCTTTGTCGCCGGAATCGACACCGATATGTACATGCAGGCCAAATGTCACAAGACGGCGGACGACGTCTTCCATTAACATCACGAGTCGCGCGTAGCGTTCGTGATTGGTGATCTTCTGATGCCGCCATGAAGAAAATGGATGCGTTCCGGACCACAGCAGCCGGACGCCCATTGGATGGATGATGGATTCCACTTGAGTCAGCTTCTCGCGCAGATCCTCGCCCACGTCGCGCACGTTGCGGCAGATCCGGGTGTTGATCTCAACATAACACTGCATAAGTTCCGGCTTCACGGAATCGCGCAAATGTTCGGGCAGTGCAGTCAGAACCTGATCGATCGCACTTGTCAGCGCCAGTTCTTTGGCATCGATCAGTTGAAGTTCAATTTCAACCCCGATCGTGGGGCTGGTATTCGGAGTGAATCGCATGATCGTCATGACGAAGACTCCGGTCCGATCATCGCCAGCAACAAAGCTGAGCGTGCGATGATTCTTGCTCCGAGCGGAACCGCAGTTTCATCGACATCAAAGATTGGCGAGTGCAGCAGTGGCCAGTCGCCCTCCGGCCCGGCACAGCCCAGGCGAAACTGTGCTCCGCGAACATGATCGATGTACACGGCAAAGTCTTCGCCTCCCATGCTCGGGCGATCGATGAGGACAATGTTCTCGCCGCCGAGTACCTGAATTGTCGCAGCTTCGATCGCCGACATTACAGTCACATCGTTAATCACAGAACCAAGCGGGCTGCCATACGTCACATCAATTGTATTTCCGGTTGCAGCGGCGATTCCCGCACAGATCTGGCGAATACTGCTCAGCACACTGTCTCGCGTTCTGCGATCGGTGGATCGGAGTGTGCCGGTGATTTCAACCAGATCCGGAATCACATTTGACGCCGTGCCGCCATGAATTGAACCGACAGAAAACACCATCGGCGTCAATGAGTCGGCTCGTCGCGGCACGGACTGATACAATGCAGACACCAGCATTGCGGCTGCTCCGATCGGATCACTCGTATGCTGCGGTCTGGCAGCATGACCACCTTTGCCGCGCACTTCAATTAACACTTCATCGACCTGTGCCGTCAGCACGCCGTAGCGAATCCCGACTTTGCCCGCCGGGATTGACGGATCAACATGTAGTCCCAGAATTGACGACACACCGTGAAGCGCGCCGTCCTCAACCATCCAGTTGGCACCCTGAGCAGTCTCTTCTGCGGCCTGAAAAACAAATCGCAGATGAGCGGACGGAACATCCGATTCCGGCAGCCGTCTCGACAGAATCGTCAGGAGTTCCGCCGCAGCCAGCACCACAGTTGTATGCGCATCATGGCCGCACGCATGCGCGACTCCGGGACAACCGGACGCATACTCAATCGACTTGCGATCGTGCATTCTCAAAGCGTCGATGTCCGCGCGAATGGCAATAATCGGAGTATCCGCAGTCGGTGATCCGATCTTCAGATCCGCAATGACTCCCACGCCGCGTTCGGGGACGTTCGGCACGATGCCCAGCGACACGAGTCGCTCGGCAATAAATTGCGTGGTCCTGATTTCATCGCCGCTGGGCTCCGGATGAGTGTGCAGATAACGGCGAACTGCAATCCAGTCAGAACTGCGTTCGTCGGCGATCCTGTCCAGCAGCAGTTCAAACGGAATTATCCGTTCGATGTCTGCCGTAGCAACTCGCCAACCTGTTCCTGGTCTTCCCGAGTTCATTGGATTTCCGAATGAAGGTATTTCTGCGGCATTTGTCCGAGCCGACGGGGCGTAGGGTTTCAGGCTGCGATCACAAACCGAAAGATCAGTGCTTTGTCAAGGTTTGGTTTTGGGTGGCCGGGGTTGGAGAGCGCTAGCTTGAGACCCCGGGGCTTCCTTCGCTTCGCTCAGTCCAGCCCCGGCCACCCAGACCAAATTCATAGGTCTGCCAAAGCAGCAGACCGGATGATGACTTCAGCCAATCCTACGTCAAGCGGCAGTGCGGATTTTCATCTGCGAAACGGTTGTCTCAGGACTGAGCAGACGAAATTCAGCGAAAACATGGGTTTGCGATGAAAAGATTCGAGGATTTAAGCAGCGTGGCAGGCCTCGGATTGAACGCTCGAACCTGGATGTTAAGCTGTCACGTTTTTCTCAAACTCGTCGCTTAACCGCGACGGCTTGAGGCCATGTCACGAGGCACATTCAGTGACCGGTCATCGCGGCCATGTTTTCAGACCGCGAAAGGCCACAGTGCCGTTCTTGATGAGACTGACGATTCCTCATGCCAGGTTCCAGTTCTGCACAGTCTGCCTCCGCTGCCACTGAAGTCATTTCGAGTTCTGCCACGGCGGCTCAGCAGGAGCGAATCCTGGTCATGGACTTCGGCTCGCAGACCGCGCAGCTCATCGCGCGCCGCGTCCGCGATCAGAATGTGTTCTGCCAGGTCGTGCGGCATGATTTGTCCGCCGACCGCATCAAGGCGCTCAACCCCAGGGGCATCATCCTGTCTGGTGGTCCGGCCAGCGTCTACGGCCCTGGCGCACCGACGATCGATCCTGCGATTTTTGACTTGAAGATTCCGATCCTGGGGATCTGTTATGGGATGCAGATCACCTGTCAGACGCTGGGCGGAAAAATCCTGCCCGCCCATGCCCGCGAATTCGGTCGAGCCCCGTGTACACAGTCGACCAAAGGTACTGTGATCAATTCTTTGTTCGACGGCATTCCAAAGACGTTCAATGCGTGGATGAGCCACGGGGATCAGGTCGAAACTCTGGCCGGCGACTTTGAAACAATTGCGTCCACGTCCACATGCCCCAACGCTGCCATCCACCACAAATCCCGTGTGATCTACGGACTACAGTTTCATCCCGAGGTGACTCACACGCAGTTCGGTGGTCACCTGCTGGCCAACTTTGTTCTGAAGATCTGCGGCTGCGAAGGCACATGGCGGATCAGTTCACTCATCGAACAACAAATAGAACGAATTCGCAGGATCGTGGGTACCGATCAGGTCATCTGCGGATTATCCGGTGGCGTGGATTCGTCGGTCGTGGCCGCGCTGATTTCCAAAGCGATCGGCGATCAGTTGTCGTGCATTTTCGTCGATAACGGCATGCTGCGAAAGGACGAGCGACAACAGGTCGAAGAACAGTTTTTGAAGCACTTCAAGACGGATCTGCACGTCGTCGATGCTCGTGCGAGATTCCTTGGTGAACTCGCCGGTGTTTCAGAACCACAGCAGAAGCGCAAGATCATCGGCAAAGTCTTTATCGACGTGTTTCGGGATGAAGCGAAATCGATCCCGAACGCGAAGTATCTGGCGCAGGGAACATTGTATCCGGACGTCATTGAATCCGGAGCAAATCCGGACGGGCCGGCGGCAACCATCAAGTCTCATCACAATGTCGGTGGTCTGCCGGCGGAACTGGGTTTTGAACTGATCGAGCCACTGCGAGACCTTTTCAAGGATGAAGTTCGTCGCATGGGACTTGAACTCGGACTGCCGGAAATTATGGTCTGGAGACATCCGTTTCCAGGTCCTGGCCTGGCCGTTCGTTGTCTTGGCGAAGTGACTGAAGAGCGTCTGCATGTGATTCGCGAAGCCGACGCAATCCTGATTGAAGAACTGCATCTTGCCGGAATCTATCGCGACATCCAGCAGGCGTTTGTGGTGTTGCTCCCCGTGAATTCTGTCGGCGTCATGGGTGATGATCGCACGTACGAAAACGTGGCCGCAATTCGAGCCATTCAGTCGGAAGATTTTATGACGGCAGACTGGTATCAGTTCCCGTACGAGATTCTGGCAAAGATCTCCACGCGGATTATCAATTCTGTCCGAGGCATCAATCGAGTGGTTTATGACGTAAGCTCAAAACCGCCCGCGACCATCGAATGGGAGTAATGCAATTAAGACCATCCTGCTCATGCGACATGCGAAAGCTGCGGCTGAGAAACAGCACGAATCGGATTTTGAACGTTGCCTGACCGAAGACGGAATCCGCACAGCATCTGAAACCGCAGCGACGTTACTCAGTCACGGAATCCGGATCGATCGCATCATCTCGTCCGCCGCCGCACGAACTCGGCAAACTGCGGATCTGATCGCCACAGGAATGCAGCTCACCGCAGCTCGGATGGATTTGGATGAATTGTATCTGGCACCGGCAAAAAAGTTTGAAAAGGCCATCTGCGACTTTCCGACTGACGATGAGTCGTCGGTTTTGATTGTCGGCCACAATCCGGGTATTGCCGGACTGATTTGCGACTGGGCGGACAAAAATCTGTCAGTGCCCACGGCCACGGTTGCTGTTTTCGAATCCTCAGCCGATACTTGGCACGATGTGCGACGGACCAAAGTGCATCTTCCGAAACTGGTCTGTCTGCTGCAGCATGGCAAAGTCGCATGGCCACGCGATGAAACAACCAGTGACCCGGAATTGCTTGAGTAGTCATGACTCCCGACTCGCCAACCTCTCCGGAATTTTCTGACGAACTTGTGGCACTCGTGGCGCTATCGCTTGCAGCCGGAATCGGTCCGAAACTGCAGTCCGCTCTGCTGGAACACTTCGGCACGGCCTGCGAAGTTCTGTCACAGCCTAAGGAGATTCTGCTGACGGTCAACGGCATCGGCCCAAAAACGGCAACGTCGATCGGGAATAGAGATCTGCTCGACGAAGCCCGCCTGTTGCTGATGGAATGCAAAGCTCTGGACGTGGATGTGCTGGACCAGAAGCACCGCGATTACCCGCAACGGCTGCGCGAAATCTGCGATTCGCCGGCCGTGCTGTATCGTAAAGGCGTGTTGCTGCCGCAGGATGAACTGGCCATCGGCATCGTCGGTTCGCGGCGCTGCACGGCTTACGGTCGCAGGCAGGCCGAACGGATGGCTGCCGCGCTGTCCCGAGCCGGGTTTACCATCGTGAGCGGTCTGGCACGCGGCATTGACGCAGCCGCCCATCGTGGTGCGTTGAAATCCGGAGGCCGCACGCTGGCGATCATGGCCAGTGGTGTGAAGACAATCTATCCGCCCGAACACAAAGACCTTGCCGCAGAAATTTCCCAGCAAGGTGCGCTGCTGAGCGAAATGCCGTTGGATCAGCGTCCGTTGCCGGGACTGTTCCCGCAACGCAATCGCATCATCAGTGGAATCTGTCTGGGCGTGATCGTGATCGAAGCCACGCGCAGTTCCGGTGCCTTGTACACAGCGCGACATGCTTTGGAACAGGGGCGAGAGGTCTTCGCACTGCCAGGGCCGGTGGATAGTCTGGCAAGTGCCGGGTGTCATGACCTGATTCGCGACGGTGTCACGCTTGTGCGAAATGTCGATGATGTGCTGAGCGAACTCGGTCCGCT
Organism: Candidatus Kuenenia sp.; assembly: GCA_043722015.1. Lineage (GTDB taxonomy): Bacteria > Planctomycetota > Planctomycetia > Planctomycetales > Planctomycetaceae > SXXK01. The sequence goes on from JAYSPO010001609.1 coordinate 7,426, forward strand.
GCCCGTGCCATCCACGCAGTCAGCGAGCGTTACCATTCATTCCCCGCGCGAACTGGTCCTGACCATGCAGGAAACCGAAGTCCTGAATCAGATCAGTTCGCAGCCGACGGGAATCGATGAGATTCTGCGAGCCTGCAACCTGGAATCATCCCGAGTCCTCGCGACATTGACCATGCTGGAAATGCGCCGCCTGATCCGGCGACTACCCGGAAACTCGTACGTCCGCCACGATTAAGAGCCCTGCAGTGCCCTCCCCGTAACTTGACTCTCCGAGTCGAGCGCAACCCGCTCATTTTCCTGCCGCACATTGCCGCGCACAACGCAGAATTCCGGCGAGCGGCGTGGCGTCAGCCCACCGGTACCCTGGCCTGGTCAAAACGGTGTATATTTCGGGTATTTTAGCAGTTTCGGTACTGTTGGACTGTTGCGCAACTTCGTATGAGATAGTTTTGGAAAACCGTGTTCCCAGCGAAGGATCGCAATCATGCCTGTATCGTGGTATCAAAAGGCGAGTGCATTCAAATCACCCAGGCATGTCGTTTCAGCTTTTCTGTTGAGAAGTCGCGAGGCGCTGAGCCAGCAGATTCAGAAACTCAAGGACGAGAACGAGCGACTGAAATCGCAACTCGAGCAACAGGATCGCCTTGCCGCAGAACAACAAAAGCAAATCGATTCGATGAAGCAGCTCTGTGATGAGCTTGGACAACAATGCGACCTCGCGACGCAATCTGTGAATTTGCCTCAGGATCAACCGATTGGAGCGCATGGGTACGGTGTTCGCATGATTACGGTCGCTGTCAACCTGGCGCGGGCAGTGGGATTGCGAGGCGCGCATCGTGTGCTCAAAA
>JAYSPO010001610.1:0-5884 GCA_043722015.1 Candidatus Kuenenia sp.
GCGCGCAAAGTCCTGTCGGCAGATCTGCCGGTTTTTCAGGGCCATTATCCGGATTTTCCTGTGTTTCCCGGTGTGCTGCAGTGCGAAGCCTGTTTCCAGGCGGGAGCTGTGCTGATTTCTAAACTTGTCCCCACCGGCACTGATGCGGTGCCGGTGGTGACACGGCTGAACAACGTGCAGTTCCGCAAAATGATCCGCCCCGGTGACACGATTGAGCTGCATGTGGAACTCACGGCACGCCTCGCAAATGCCTTCTATCTCAAGGGCAAAGTCATGGTGCGCGATACCGTCACCGATGCGACGAAAGTCACTGCGCGTCTCGAATTTGTCTGCACCGCCGCAGCCATGGATGCATAAATTCTGCCAGCAAGTGCACAGCACGCATTTGGCATTGGCTGGTTTAACCGCGTGCCCAGCGGGCCGCGCTTGTTTTATTTCAAATTTCAAATTTCAAATACGGGGCGATGCCACGCGGTCAAACGAATGTGCCATCCGCAACCGCATACGGCAGAGCCGCGCCTTCCCATCACGAATCCTGCTTCGTCATCTGCTGCAATCTGGCCCACAGGCTGTGCCGCGCACCGGCAAGGATGCCTGCCATGAAACCGGTGACATGCGCGGCGTTGGCGATCGATCCAAATGCACCGCCGATACACAGCAGCATCCAGAGCACCGCCATCACCAGTTGATCGTTGGCGATGCCAAGTCCCTGCTGTGGCTGAGTCCGGCCCTTCATCCACAGGTAACCGATCAAGCCGAAGACAACCCCCGACATGCCGCCGAATCTTGCCGGGACATCCGGCGGACATTTGTAGAAGGTCATCACCCACCAGTACTGCCCGACGTTTGATACGATGGCAAGTACCAGAATCAGCAGCAGAAATCGCCGAGTCCCTCGGGCAAATTCAATGCCTCTTCCAAGATTCCTCAACCACATCATGTTGAAGAGAATATGCAGCACGCTGAAGTGGAGGAAGATGGGTGTAATAAATCGCCAGACCTGACCGCTTTTCAGGATGGCCGTCAATGACGGTGCGTCGAACAAAGCGATGTCTCCAAAAGGCGTCGCGACAGCAAGCATGGGTGGCTGCATGAACAGAGCATTTCGCAACGCTGACAGTTCATTATTGCAGGTCGGCGGAATCATGCTCTTGCCCTGCCCCGTCCTCTGCCAGTCTGTGCAAAGCAGCACAACGAGAACCGAAATTCCGATCAGGGCCATGGTTGCGGGATAGGACTTCCACCACACTCCGGACCAGCGATCCTGAATTCGAACCTGCAACCTGCGTGTCTTTTTCTCTTCGGCCCGCGCGTCCACCTGCTGTTGTTTCAGCGTCCGGATTACCGCCTTGAATTCCGGTGCATCGGGATTTTTCTGAAACTCAGCAAGTACTTCACGCGCCTTGTCGCGATGATCGTCACTCAGCACCCACACAACCCAGGAATCCTCTTCCGGAGCGACTTCGGCAGGCATGGAACGGGATTGCAGTAAATTCGCCAGCAGATTGGCATGGCGTTCGTTTGTAAACGTGTGAAGTTCGCGCATGAAGTGGATATCTGGTTTCGTGTTTTTCGGCTGTCGGTGCAAAACGCGGGGCGACAGCGCATGACAGTGACTTATTGGTCCGGCACAGTATAGCACATGTAAGGAAATGACGGATCGTCGGGCTGCGTCCGGAGGAAAGCGGTCCTGTGGAAGCGGCTCAGTCAGTTACACGGCCGGGACTGTATCATGCGAAATGGATCGCATGATTTGAAAAATTCTGCATTTTCTCCGTGACAATCTGATTGCAGTCGGCCCTGGTTCGGAAGGCCGCTGCGATGCAGTGTCTGTTCGCAGCGGAAACACGGGTGGCCTGATCAGTTGCTGGTCCGTTACCAGCCGCTGCTGCTGCTGCTGGCGCGAATGCAGATTCATGCAAGCCTGAAGGGAAAATTCTCCGAGTCCGACGTCGTGCAGCAGACCATGCTGGAAGCCTGCCGTGACATCCCCGAGTTCCGCGGTCAGTCAGAAGATGGGCCGATGATCGTCCTGACCACCTGGTTTCGTCGCGCTAACTTTGCATTCGACTTCGTACGGCTTTCGCGAGGTAGTAATATGCAACGCCTGCTGCAATCAGACTGAGCACCCCCATTGTCTGAGCCCATTGCTGCACCAGCAGACTTACGAACGCCCCCGCATAAGCCAGCAGCAACAGCGCGGGTGTGTATGGATAACCCCATGTCCTGTAAGGGCGATCTGCCAGCGGCTGAGTCCGACGCAGCACATAGACGGCCGCGACAGCCATGCCGTAGAAAATCAGTCCTGCACAGATCACGGAATCCGTCAGATTGTCGAACGCAATTTTGAGATGTCTCGAATGCTCTGCACTTGACGGAAACAAAGACGTCGGCAGAATGCTGCTGCTGACCGCACCGGCCGTCGGAGCCGGAACGCCATGCGCATCTGGATCCCAGACGGAAAACAGCAACACCAGAAATACAGCCCAGACCGTCTGAATCAATATGGCGTTGGCCGGCGTCAGATGTCGAGGATGGATGCGCTGCAGCCAGTGAGGAACGAGCCCATCGCGCGCAATCGCCAGATAGATTCTGGGCCCTGTAATCATGTTGGAATTCGTGGCACCGAACGTGGAAATCATGACTCCGATCGCCGCCACCGTATTTCCTGTCGGGCCGAACAATTTCTGGAAAACATCTGCAGCAACCGTTCCACTATTGGCAAGGTGATGGATCGGCAGCACAAGGTGATAACTCACATTGGCTCCCAGATAGACGACAATCACCAGGCCCAGACCGAACGCCATCGCGCGCGGCACATTTCGTTTCGGATTCTTGATGTCTTCGGCAACAGGCCCCAGATTGATCCAGCCGTCGTACGGCCAAAGCACAGCCACCATGGCGATTCCCAGAGCTTTCATAAAGCTCAGCGCATCACCCGAAGACTGTGGCAGCGCCAGCAGCGGCTGCAGATTACTCGTGTCAACTCTGCGAAAGACAAACGGCAACACGATCAGCGCTGCGAGGAAGGCAACCTTCGAGACAGTCGCCGCCCCCTGAACTCCGGCACCGGCTTTCGTGCTGAACCGATTCACGATTGAGAGTCCGATGATGATCGCCACCGCCATCACCGTCTGCCCGATTGGCGACAACGGAAACACCTGATTGAAATACAGCACAGTCGCGCAGGCCAGAGCTCCGATGGAACCCGTTCGGACGACCCAGAACTCAGTCCAACCCCAAAGAAACGCTGGCAGGTTTCCAAATGATTCCCGGATATAAAGGTACGGACCACCTGCGTGAGGAAACATGGCACCCAGCTCGGCCAATGCCAGCGAACCACACAACGTGATGACTCCGACAAACAGCCAGATCCCAATAATTGCCACGAAGCCATATGGCTCCAGAGCACTATCGACCGCACTGACCTTCAGAAAGATTCCGGACCCGATAATCGAACCTACCACAATCATGGTGGCATCGAAGAGTCCCAGCACTCGTGGCAATTGCTGTGGACCTGTGTCAGCTCTATGATCGGGTGAAGTTGAATCGACCACAGCCGAATACGGACTCGGATCAGACATCGCAAATCCCTGCGAAAAATCGCGTTGAAAACAAACGTGCCTCGTCGATTTTCTCCGAGGCCGACAAACGCACAAATCACCTCGATCAAACGGAATCACATCACCCGGCAACAGGGATGATAGCGAAGCCCGGTCGCTGCGCCATTCTGCGGGCGAGAGTCTTTTGAACAGAGCGACCGATTGCACCGAAGAAGCCGCGCCCTGGCTTTGGCCAGAAAATTGGTCATCACCCCGGGGCTTCCTTCGCTCCGCTCAGTCCAGCCCCGGCCACCCGATCCATCAAGGCACGACTGACCGAGCACTGGCCTGCGGCCTGACTGGAAATCAGTTCGGGCTGAGGCATTCATGTTTGCATGTCAAGAGCCGACCGCGTAAAAGTCTGCGTTTGCGGAGTGTGGCTCGAAGTAATTCCGGATCGAGGAAAATCAACATGACTGGTCGCTTGACGGTAATTGCATTGCTCGCATGGCAGCTGACCTCCGGTTCGTTGCACGCGGACGATCTGAGAGAGCGTCTCAAAGACGCCAACGGAATCCAGACTGACCTCTGGGTTTACAATGACATTCCATCCGCGATGGAAGAAGCCCGGCGACTGAACAAACCTCTGTTTGTGACGTTTCGCTGTGTTCCCTGCAAAGACTGTGCGGCGTTTGATGCGGACGTGGCGAACGGCAACGATCAAGTCAAGGCACTGGCGAAAGAAAAGTTTATCTCCGTGCGGCAGGTGGAAATGAAAGGCGTCGATTTGTCATTGTTTCAGTTCGACCACGACCTGAACTGGGCCGGAATGTTCATCAATGCCGACGGAGTTGTCTATGCCCGCTACGGCACACAAAGCGCCGAAGGTTCTGATGCCTACAACTCGATCGAGGGCCTGATGAACACCATGCACCGCGTGCTGGAACTGCACGCAGATTACCCGAACAACAAGCAGGAACTTGCGGGCAAGCGTGGTACGAAACCACCGAGCACGGCATTGGAAATGCCAGGCCTTAAGAACCCGGCGAAGTACGCGCAGGAGACGACGCGCAGCAACTGCATTCATTGTCACAATATCCACGACGCCGAACATCAGCACGCCCTGGACACGGGAACGTATACCCCGGAGATGCTCTGGAAATATCCTCTGCCGGATAACATTGGTCTGAAGATTGACCGCAAGAGCGGTGTTCGGGTTTCAGAAGTGATTACGGATTCAGCGGCGGCTGCGTCGGGCATCAAAGTCGGCGAAGACATCGTGCGCATGAACGGCCAGGGGATGACGTCGATCGCGGACATGCAGTGGGTCCTGCATCATCTGCCAAACACCGAGACACATGTCACAATAGAATGCAGCGCGTCCGGAATGCATGATGTCGCGTTGACCGCCGGATGGAAAAAGCATGATTTTTCCTGGCGCGGCTCGATGTGGAACGCACCGCCGCGTTTGCAGGTCTGGCTGCCTGAAATCACAGGTGACGCACTGACAAAGCTTGGCCTGCCGAAAACAGACTCTGCATTGGAAGCACGCTGGATCAACAAAGAGGGTCCCGGCGGACAGCGGGCCTTCGCAGACGGACTGCGTGAAAAGGACATTATTATCGCCGCTGCCGGAGAACCCATTCGCATGAATTCCCGCCAGTTTCAGTCGCACCTGAAACTGAAGTACAAAGTCGGTGACCAACTGCCGCTGACGATTCTGCGTGAAGGCAAAAAGATGGAACTCCGAATCACATTCGTGGAGTAGATGATCGAAGTCCGCCTGACACGATCGAAGCGATTGCGATGACGCCACCGGGCGACAATTGTCCTGCGTTTTTTTGTGAAATCCTGCAGCTTGCCCGCTATACTCCGCGCAGGTCTGAGTGAGGCATTCTTGTTGTAGCCGAAGTCGTGAGACTTCGGGCGGAGACATGGGCCGCTGCCGAATTCTCACGAATCCGGCTACACCTCATTACTGCCCGTGCGAGATGTATCATGCGTCCTGCTCAACAAATTTCCAGACGTCGCTTGATGCAAGTGGGTGGTATCGGCGCTTTGAGCACGTCGGGTTCCGGATGGCTGAGTCTGCCCGAAATGCTTGCGGCAGATCAGGCTCGTGACTCCCGAAGATTTCAGTGCCACTTTGCGGCACGCACTAAACATCGACCCTGCGACGCGTCTGAGTCCCGACGGCTTCACGCTGCCTGCGAGTACAGGTCAGCCGCTGCTGGAACTGTTTTAAAACAATGGCCCGCTTAGTTATTGGGAATCGGCACTGCAATTATGAACGAGAATGCCACTTGGGTTCCATTATTAGACTTCCGTTGTACGTACATGCG
>JAYSPO010001611.1:0-1909 GCA_043722015.1 Candidatus Kuenenia sp.
GTGCTGGACAGGTTTCTGTCCAGCCATCATCGCACCGACTCCTCGGCAAGGTACTCGTGGCGGAGACGGAAGTCACTCTTGAGAGTATGGAAAAGTGACGATTTGGCCGGTCTTTGGCCGGTTCCATCACGTCTTCATCCGCTCCTCAGTTCTAATCCCATGGAAAATCTCACCTGCATGTCAAAGCTCCACGGGTAGAGAGACTGCACGACAGTTTTAACGGCATCAGCGGATCCAGGAAACAAGCACAATCCTCTGCGCATCGAAGAAGAAATGCTCGCTGCAATGCACGGCTGGAAACGCCGTCACCTCGCCCATGTGAAAAAGCACACTGTGAAGCCCGAAGCGGGCAACGCCGTTAAGCATTCTTCGTAGCAGAATTCGTGAGAATTCTGAATTCACCTTCGCCGTCGGAAGTCTCACGACTTCCGCTACAGAACAAGTGGGCCGTTTTCAGCCTGAAAAATCCTTAACGGCGTTGCGAAGCGGGGATACCGACCGATATTTTTGACGCATAGTTTCGAAAAAACTGACAAGCCAGAGAATCTGATCGGCAACGCTTCGAAGGGTGGTCACGACCGATGCGTGAAACGGCATTTGTGTTGCGCGCGTCGGTTCGACGCACCGGAGCGGATTCAACCGACTGAATCGAGGCATGCAGATTCACCCGGTTGCCAATCGCCCGTTAATAATCCTGCTCCAGTATTGCCTGACGAACTGCGTTCGGAGTTCACTCCAAAGTGCATGGTCAAGACTTTGAAGACGCGATGGCGTCGCGCGATGGAATCTGGTTGAGCTTCAATAGCCAGGAATTAAGGTGCCTGTCATCGGCGATTTCACCCGTGACGGGCGATTTCACCTCTCACCTGTAGGCCGGACCGAGTAACGCGAGTTCCGGCTGCGCCGTGTTGCCGGAACTCACTCCGTTCGGTCCGGCCTACCGAAATCCAGTACGGCAGCCTGGACATGGAGCAGTGCGTCACTCTCTGGTTTCGAAGACAGTGCTTTGATACATTCAACGGAGGGGCTCCGGCACCTTGGAAACCTCGGCAGGTGTGATTATGTTGAAAAAAGGAAGCAACTGAGATGTTGAATCGGTCGGGCATTCGTCGCGATTTCTTTGACGGGGCAAGCCGTCGGGACTTTATGAGAGCGGGTACCCTGGCGATCGCTGGTGCGACGCTGCCGGGCGTTGTGCGGGGCGCAACTCCTGCCGAAGGAAACATAGCGGACTCGCCGGAAATCACGGCGACGTTTTCGATCATTGCGGTTGACCCGGAGGGCGGTGTCTGCGGCGCAGCTGTTGCAAGCAAGTATCCGGCGGTTGGTCGAGTTGTCCCGTATGTTCGAGCTGACGTTGGTGCGTTCTGTACACAGCATTATCATGTTCCAAAGTGGGGTGAGCCCGCGCTGGACATGCTGCAGCAGGGACAGAGCCCGGAGGCTGTTATCCGCGAATTGCTGCACGACGATAAAGACGCGGAACAACGGCAGTTGGCCATCGTCGACATGCAGGGACGAACGGCTGTCCACAATCCGACAAACGCCGGAGTCGATAGTCGTTACTGGGGCGCGATGACCGGGCGATTCTATTGTTGTCAGGGAAACACGCTCACCGGACGAAGTGTCGTTGTTGCCATGGCGGCGGCTTATGAAGACACGGAAGGATGTCTGGCCGACCGGCTGATGGCTGCGCTCGTGGCTGCAGACTGTGCCGGTGGCGATCATCGCGGACGATTGGCAGCTGGCATTCGAGTCGCCAAGAAATCTGTCAAAGGCGATTGGCTGTCGCTGTACGTCGATCAGAGCGACGACGCGGTTTTGGAACTCGCCCAGAAATATGCGGAACTGGAACACGCAGCGAAAGGCGCCTGGCGTGGTGGTCAACTGCCATTCCAGAACCCGTGCC
>JAYSPO010001612.1:0-8040 GCA_043722015.1 Candidatus Kuenenia sp.
AGCCGCGATGCGCGGCAACCCTGGGCTATGAGACACAACTCCTTCGGAGTAAATGCAAATGCGAACTCTGCAGACTTGGAACTACTGAATCCCGTAGACTTTGCGCATCCACTCGGCGGTGAGTCGCAGACCGTCGATGAGTGTGACCGAGTTTTTGTGATCGAGATCGCGGACAGACTTGGAAACATCGACCTTTTTACACTTGGTCGTCAGGATTTCAGAATCCTTGTATTCGACCAATTCGGGACTGGCCCCGGTGACAGCCAGGATGGCATCGGACAGTTCTTCGATCGTGTGTTCTGCGTTTCCACCGATGTTATAGACTTCACCAGGCTTGAAATTACTGCTGATGTTGCACAGGGTGTGAACGGTATCGGCGAGATAGGTGGATGTCCGGGTGTGACCACGAAACACGGTCCAGGGCAGGCCCATCAGCGCACAATACAGGAACCGGCAGTTCACTGAGCGGTACGGGCTGTAATACTCGCCGGGGCCATAGGTATTGAACAAGCGCACGGTGACCGTTTCCGTGTTGTAGTGAATCGACGAATTGCGGATTTGCATTTCGTTGACCCATTTACTCATGGCGTAATCGTTCATCTGTTTGATTTCGTGCTTGTCCATCACGTCCTCGGACATCACGCCTTCCCAATCACCGTACACTTCCGAGGACGAAAAGTGAATCAAACGAAACTTCAGTCGCTCTTGCAGCCGGATCATGTTCTTCGTGCCGACGGCGTTGGTTCGCCACAGTGACTCGTAGAAATCCTCACCGTTCCAGCGGCCGAATTCAGCGGCACAATGGTAGACGTAGTCAAACGGCCCCAGCGTGTCGAAGACACGTTCGAGCTGACGAAACTCGCCGACATCGCAACGAGCATAGAGCGGGGTTTGCACATCTGTTCGCAGGCTAAAGCCGATTTCGTCTTCGCGATGTTTGACATCGCACGACACGACATGATGACCGCGCCTGCGCAGTTCGTTCACCAGTCCGGCTCCGACCGTTCCGCTACCGCCTGTCACAAGAATTCGTTGAATCGTTGTCACGTCCATTTGTTACCTTGTCTGGAATAGTTATCGCTCAGGAAACTCCAATTAGCCTTTTTAGCACTCGAATGGGTGTTGCAACTAAATGGCCGATTCGAAATGACGCGGAATTTTCATAGGCGCTAATGAGCGACAGATTATCCTTTTCCAATCTGGCATTTTTCTGAAGAACCCAACCGATCATCTGCCGTCTCGTGATGCCGGCAACTTGCGCCAAGTGTTCGGGCAGATACTTCTCGAACTCAACATACAAATCGATCACAACCTGCATCTTTTGGCTATCATCGAGAGAAGAGTGGATTCCTCCATCATGAAGGCGGTAATCAGCCATGCATTCGGGGGAGTACCTGATCTCGCCAAGCTGACCAAGGTGTACAAACAGCGGATAATCTACGCATCTAACATTCAGCCACCATTTAGGAAAGTCGTCTATCAGTCCATTATGAAACATCGTGGAACACGTCGGTATCACTTGGCCGAGCAGAATGTCCTCAATGGGGATCACAGGCCGCAATTCTTCGGTAATGTAAAGGCTCGGATCGCGATCTGCCTGTTCAAATACCTTGCGGGCCTGATGAAAGCACAGGACGCATTCCGAATTCGCATCTAGGAGTGCCGCTTGGCTTGCCAGTTTGTGACGTGAAGTCCAATAGTCATCACCCTCAACGAGCGCCATGTATTTCCCTCGGCAGGCGCGATAGGTGTCGAAGAAATTCGCGTGCATTCCGATGTTGGCTGAGCGAGAAATGAGCCGAATACGGTCCGGATGAGTCGAGGCAAGTTCCCGACAGATGGATCGAGTTTCGTCTGTCGAGCAGTCCTCGCCGATGACAATTTCGAAGTCGAAGTCGGTCTCCTGCATGAGCACGCTTTCCACCGCCTGCCGAATGAACGGAGCGTGGTTGTACGTGATCATGCAAACTGAGACTTTGGGCGATGACATGGCACGAAGTGATCTTGAGGAATCAGCGGTCAGCCGCAACGGGTGTTCGGGAGTCCGTCAGTGTGTCGCGGATATCGTGAGGACTTTTCAGGGCATCCGCGATGATTTGGCAAATGATGGCGATGTCAGTCGCCGTCACGGCCGTACCTGTGGGTAGAACCAGCACGCGACTTGCCACACGTTCCGTCTCGGGGAGCCAAAGGTGGCTGTTGGGATACAGCGACTTGTAAGGCTCCATCCGATGGCACCCGGGCCAGAAATACCTTCGCGCGAGGACATTGTTCCGTGTCAGAACCTGTTTCAACTCATCGCGAGTCAGGCCCGCTTCATCGCTGTCGATGTCCAGCACGACGTATTGATAATTCTGGTCATCGTCAAAGTCGTATTGCAGCAGTCCTACTCCGGGCAGCTCCGCCAGCCCTTCGCGATAAGCTTCGTAATTGTCTCGATTCGTCGCAACAAATTCCGACATCGCCTCAATGGACGTGATTCCCATCGCGGCGCTGACTTCGCACATCTTGCCGTTCGTCCCCACGTACACGACTCGATCTTCTCCAGCAAAGCCAAAATTGCGCATCAGTCGCATCTTCTCTGCGAGCTCGTCATCATCCGTAACAACGGCTCCTCCCTCAAAAGCGTTCACGAACTTCGTCGCATGGAAACTCAACACGCTAGCACGACCATAACGAGTCAGCGACTGTCCACGATGAGCAGTGCCAAAGGCATGGGCGGCATCGTACAACAGAGTTAGGCCATGGTCATCGGCGACGCGCTGCAGACCATCCACGTCGCACGGCCGCCCCCAGATGTGAACGCCGATAATCCCGGTCGTCCGAGGTGTGATCTGCCGCGTCAGGCAGCCGGGATCGAGCGTGTGCGTGCGGGCATCAATGTCGCAGAAGACGGGGGTGATGGCTTGCCATTGCAGCGCATGGGCTGTGGCGACGAACGTGTAGGACGGGACCAGCACTTCGCCAGTCAATCCGCAAGCACGAATCATAATTTCGAGCGCGACAGTCGCGTTGCACATCGCGACGCAGTTTCTGGCACCAGTGATGGAACACACACGTGCTTCCAACTCGCGCACGCAGACGCCGTCATTGGTCAGCCACCGGCGATCCAGAATCTCGCCGATCCGCCGCATCAGGGCGTCGCGATCGCCGATGTTTGGCCGGCCCACATGGAGCGGGTGAGCAAACGTGCGCGAGGAACTGGCAATTAACGATCGCGAAAAGTTCGTTTCAGTTAGTCGTGAGTGACCAAGGTTTGGGTGCTCAATGTGGATGGCGTTTTCAGGTTGAGTCTGATTCTTGCTGGTTACACTTGTTTGCTGGTGTTCTGGTATCGGAAAGTTTTCCGGTGGACCCAAATAACGCGCTACTTTCGCGGGAACGCCACAAGCCAACGAATCATCCTCGATATCTGACACGACAGACGCCCCACACCCAATGACGCAGCGTTGGCCGATCATAATGCGTTCTCTCACCACACTACCCGCTCCGATGAAAGTGTGGTCATTGACGGTGACCGTTCCACACAGAATCGCGCCCGGTCCAACAGAGACACCCTTGCCAAGGACACAGTCATGCTCGACCACGGCTTTGGTGTTCACGATCACACCGGCTCCGATCACTGCGTTCGCGTTGACAACAGCTCCCGACATGATCGCGCAACCCACACCGATCTTCGATGTTGGCGAGATTCTGCAATCCGGTGCCAAGACAGTGACCACGGACAGTCCCTTGGCCATCAGCATTTCAATCAAACGCATCCTTGCTTCATTGTTGCCAACCGCGACGAAAGCATGGCGTGCCTGCGTTGCGGCGAGCGCGGCATCGAGAGAAGAGAAGACCGGATGACCGAAAAAGCAATCGTGATGGCGTTCGTGGTCAACGTCGTCAATGAATCCGAGGACATTCCAGACATCACTTTGCGCAATGATCTCAGCCATAACCTTGGCATGACCACCGGCACCCCAGACAATAATGTCTTCACGGACCAACTGCATAGTCTTGAATTCCGTGTTTGTCGTCGCAGTCATGCTCATTTGGAATAACCCTTTCTATTCCAGGCGGCTCGCGCAACACACGAGCGAGCGCCGAAGTGTCTCCTTCAACCTTCCCAACAGGCCGCGTCTTTTCGTGGTATGGAACGACGAAAGAATCGCTGTGTCCGCGAGGATGGTATCCATGTCACCGCGGTCGTTATTCCCGGGGGCTAGCGCGAAGAATTTCCGATGACTGCGACCGTAAGTTAGCTTGAATGCGATGACGCGTGCCAACCTTTCGGGGCTAATCTCGGAGAGCGAGTCGTCTCCAAAAAGCTGCGTGTGGGTAAGCAATGGCATTCGAGGATCAACATGATCCTCCTGGAACAGAAACGTTGTCCCGGCGACCGGGTATTTGAACTCTGGCAGCAGTTCGATCGTGCAGTCCGCCAAGCCCGAGGGAAGTAGCATGTTCGAACCATGCACGCCGATGGCGCAATCCGTATGAGTCATCACCCGGAACCACAACGCTTCTCGATCATCTGTCAGTGAGTCGGTCCGGAGGTCAATCAGTCCATCCCATTTTGGCAGTGCTGGTTGGCGTGTGAAGCCGAGGAACACGAGCGCCAGGTTTGGGAATCGCCATCTTAGTTCGTGGTACAGCCTCCGGAATCGCCGCTCCTGGTGGCGGACCGATGTCCCCCACAGGCGGTCGGAGCGCGACTGAATCGCTATGACCGGTCGGCGATTTGTGAGCCAATCTGGGGGCTCGGCCTGTTCGATAAAATCAGCCAACCGATAGAATCTCGGAGGAAGATGTCCGTAGGCTCGGCTGACGTGGACCTCGTCGTACAACGCCAGCCGGTTCTTGATCCATTCCGCCAAACTATCGAACCATAGAACTCCCTCGCGGGCCGGAATATCGACCTCCCAGACTTCAGCGACCTCTTTGGGCACCAGCTTTCTCAGGTGCGGCTGCACGAGCACGCAGAGGCCATACTCCGAATGGTCACGCAAGTGCCGAGAGGCATTGAGCAATTTCAGCAGACTGTGACCGTAGAGGTCATCAATCGTATTCAGCAGGATGATCTTCCGGAATTTCTTACGCACTTCCACTGAAACAGTGACTTTTCTCGTCACGCGGTGAGCATAGGCATACCGCAATTGGTCCGTATACCAACCAGTATGCCCTTCGACGGAGATGGCATCGCCGGAACTCTCGTTGAGAATTGTCGGACTGAGCATGGCAGTGCAAACAGGCAGGTCGATCAACATCGCCGAATTGTTTGCGTCGATCATCCGCACGAGTACGCGAGAGCCAGGAATAACCACAGATACTGGTGAAACCGGAGATCGGAACGCGGTTGTTGGGGGCAACCATTCTATTGTCGGGACGATTTTGATCATAGTGCGACCTAACATAGCTCCGACTTCGCGTAGCAGGTCCGACATTCTTCCTGTAGTTAGAACGTCATGATTTATGGACATCTGCGACTTGCTGCAATGTGCTGGCGGCTACCACAGTATAAAAAGAGGTGATCGAGTCTGAATCGCAACTTGCAAAGTAGACTCATTTCGACTGACACGTACTCCAATCGCGGTAGCGCAACTGAACGATTTACGCAAGAATTCATTTGCCAACCGGAGCCCTGGGATTGCCCTTCCTCAAGCGGCTGATGATCGTGACTGAAGTGTCCTGCCAAGACAAACTGAAACACTTTCGGCTTCCTCACTTGAGCGGTTATTGCACACAACCACGTGCCGAGGCACCCCCAGTCGAACGATTATCGAATGAGAATTCTGTTGACTGATTTACTGACCAGATTGACAATGGTTCGTAATGGCGATAGCAAGGCGTTTCCGATCCGGTAGCTTCGCGATTTATAAAATGCGGCTTCCGTGGTGTGCCGCCTCTCTCGCTCGCGGATAAATCCACCTGCAATTACGGCCAAGAGCTTCAGACGCGCGTCTCTAGCCACCTTGGCAACCGAAGCCGGGAGATGCAACTCTAGCCCCAAAAACAGCTCGTGACTTGCAATGAGTTGCTCTTCCTCAGTACGTCTTGAGCATACGCCACCAGCATGCTGGCGATATACCGCCATTTTGTCGGGGAGCATTACTACCGATCCGCCAAGAGAAGTCAGAACAAACCATGTATAGTCCAGCCCAGGCAATTCCTCGAACCACTCCTGCCACTCAGGCATCGCTCGACGACGGAGCAACGCAGAACAGGTCGAGACCGCCCCTCCGTTTAGAAAATAATCGAACCCGACGGTTTGTGCATTTTGAGGCCATGCTGTCCCTGGATCGTTTTTCCTTCTCCTACTACCGATCACTTCTACGTCATGGATGCAGACGTTGACGTTTCCATTGTGGTCCATAATATCTACCTGCTTTTGCAACTTGGTAGGTGATGTCCAGTAGTCATCTCCTTCCAACAAGGCAATATACTCTCCTTGGCATTCTTCAAACGTCCGCCGAGCATTTTGCATCATGCCGAGGTTGCGTTCTGCGAGCAAAAGTCGAAACTTCGACGGTGAAGAGGCGGCGATTTCCAGCAGAACCTCCCGAGTTCCGTCGGTTGAACAGTCATCACCAATCACGATCTCAAACTCGAAATTGGTCTCTTGCATCAGCACGCTTTCAACCGCCTGCCGGACGTACGGCGCGTGGTTGTATGTGATCATCCAGACCGAGACTTTCGGTGGGCGCATCGTGGAAAACGGATCGAGTGAGGTTGTCATACGGTGGCTAGGGGTGATTGCGTGTGTCAAGGCTGACAAATATCGTTCGGCTCCTCAAAAACTGTATGCACAGATCCGGCAAGTCATCACGATTCTCGTCAACAGACTTGGGATCTTGCCTTAGTCGAGGTAATTGCCTGTATCCACTCTTGATTTCACACTTCTTGCCGTTCGGCCCGACATTTGAGTTGGCCTTGTCTAGCGAATCGGCTTTGCATCCCGTATTGAGGAGATGTTACTTGTATAAACATTGCGCACGGATGCAGCTCGGCATCATGCTTACGCAGTTTCCTTCCAATTCAATGACGGACGGACAACTCCCGGCCATTTTCCGTGCCAGGCTCCAGGACGGGCGTTTTCGTGAATTTCAATTACATTGACATCATCAATCGTGAGAAGTGGCACCGAGGCCTCTTTCACGAACATCAGTGAAATCCGATACCCTCCGTCGTTGAGCAAGCTGCCTGGGATTTCACAACTCGACTGGATGCTCCCCGGCGGATAAGTGCGCGGCTCAGTATGAGTATTGAATACACACTGGCCGTCTAGTGTGCAGACAAACATGCTTAGATTTATTAGGCTCGTCGGAAGTGAATGTTCCCAGTCAAACTCGATGCGGAATGCCGAGCCGACCGTCAAAGTGCCTGGTGTGTTCGGAATGATGCGTGATGAGCACAACCGTAGGGCTGCGTCGCCGGAAGTTGCATCATCGGCCGAATACGTTCGTTCCCAACATTCATCTTGCGCGGTACCTAGATAGGCATCGGTGGCAGTCTGAGCGTTTCCCTCCCGAGCAATTCGCCCAGCTTCAATGAGGATGACTCGATCGCAGAGAGATTTGACCGCAGTCATGTTGTGACTGACGAAGAGGACGGTACGGCCACCTCGTCCAACTTCGCCGATTTTGTTGAGGCATTTGCGTTGAAATGAAGCGTCGCCCACCGCCAGCACTTCGTCGATGATCAGAATCTCCGGTTCCAAGTGCGCTGCGACCGCGAACGCCAGTCGCACATACATTCCACTAGAGTAGCGCTTGACTGGCGTGTCAATAAACTGGTCGATTTCGGCGAAGTCAATGATCTCATCGTAATTCCGGCGGACCTCGGCTTTGCTCATACCGAGGATTGCGCCGTTGAGGTAGACGTTCTCGCGACCGGTCAATTCGGGATGAAAGCCTGTTCCAACCTCTAGGAGGCTGGCGACGCGGCCGTGGAGTTCGACGTGGCCGGTGGTGGGGCTGACGATGTTCGACAGGATCTTCAGCAGCGTGCTCTTGCCCGCACCGTTGCGGCCGATGATGCCCACCACCTCGCCGGGTT
>JAYSPO010001613.1:0-1244 GCA_043722015.1 Candidatus Kuenenia sp.
CCGATTTACAACGGTGAAATCCAGAGCAAGAAACTGGACGACGATGTTGTAGATATGAATGACGGTGCACAGTATTCATTGCTCGGAAATAAGGGCAAGTACACGCTGCATGTTGCCACGTTTGCCGGCGGCAGCGTCATGCAGGTCGGGAACCAGTCATCCACGAAGGCCATGGCCCTGTTCGAACAGAATTTCGGTTCAAATCTCGATAACTGTGCCAAAGAAGCCATCGCACTGGCAGAGGCTCTGCGGACGGCTTCGAAGCACGGATATGACAAGGACTATGAAGCCTGGGTCTTTCACGATCATTATCGTTCGATCGTCACTGTGGGCTCTTTCAGCAGCAAACAGGATCCTCGCATTGAACCGCTCGTGCGACTCTTCGGAGGTCGTGCCGGCACTGCTGAAAATCGGATCGTGACTGACGACGGAATCATTCCCGCGACGTTTACGCTGCCTCAGAAACCGACGCCGCAAAATCCGCCTACGAAGCAATGGTACTTCGACAAACAGCCGCGAATCATGACAGTTCCGGCGGCAAAGTAACCCTGACCAGTGGTGTCTCAGCATTCTCCAGCAATTTCCGGGCCTCGATGATTTCTGGTGGTTCGGCAAACTGCCGTTTACCGAGGCCGATCAGCAGGATCGTGACAGCCGTTTTCAGAATGATTGTCAGGTCGTACCACAGTGACGCGCGGCGCATGTAGACGAGATCCAGAGCCAGCTTGATGGGGAGCAACTTTGTGACGTACGATTGCTCCGGATCGCTGTCGTCGAGTTGGAGGTGACTGTGCGTGTAGTAATGGATGCTCCCTGGACTTGACAAACCAGGGGCAATGTCCAGAGACTCCCGAGACTGCGCAGAATAATACTGTGCCACGATCTTCGGATCTTCGGGGCGCGGTCCGACAATAGACATCCTGCCCATCAGAATATCGTACAACTGAGGAAGCTCATCGATCTTCAGAACACGGAGAATTTTTCCCACAAGGAACACCCGCGAATCTTTCGCTCCTGTGATGACGCTCCCAGTGCCGGACCCGGTATGCATCGTCCGGAACTTGTGCATGATGAAAACTTCACCTCCGCGACCAACGCGGCGAGCACGGTAAATCGCAGGGCCGGAACTTGCCAGTCGTACACTGAAATACGCCAGCAGCAGGACTGGTGACAATAGAACTATGGCGATCGCACAAACAATCACATCAAACAGGCGTTTCGCCATAGCATGTTACTTTGGGGAC